>JAWOGT010000356.1:0-18340 GCA_046496585.1 Halopseudomonas sp. | reverse complement strand
TAGATGATAGCAAAGCTGCAAGCTGCAAGCTGCAAGCTGCAAGCTGCAAGCTGCAAGCTGCAAGCTGCAAGCTGCAAGCTGCAAGCTGCAAGCTGCAAGCTGCAAGCTGCAAGCTGCAAGCTGCAAGCTGCAAGCTGCAAGCGTTATCAGGATGGCGTCTGAGGCATGTCAGTCAAGCACTATCAGCACATCAGCCACGAAAGTCTAAGGTCACTCGGGCTGCCTGCGGCTTGGAGCTTGTCGCTTGTCACTTGCGGCTCATTAAAAAAGGCAGCCAAGGCTGCCTTTTTTAATGTCAACGGACTCAGCGATTGTTGAATGCCGGTCCGCCGTATTTCTTGCGCAGTTCCTGCACGGTCCGCAGCTGGGCGGCAGCTTCAGCAAGTCGCGCGGAAGCGGAGCCGTAATCAAACTCGGCGCCTTTCTCGCTCAAGGCCTTTTCAGCGGCCTTCTTTGCTTCTACTGCAGCGGCTTCGTCGATGTCGCCAGCACGGATAGCCGTGTCGGCAAGCACCTTGACCATGCTCGGCTGGATCTCCAGGAAGCCGCCGGAAATGTAGAACACTTCCTCACTGCCATCCTGCTTGATCACCCGAACCGGGCCGGGCTTGAGGTCGGTAAGCAACGGCGTGTGACCGGGCAGAATACCCAGATCACCCATGTTCCCGTGTGCCACGACCATCGAAACCAGGCCTGAAAACAGCTCTTCTTCCGCGCTGACGATATCGCAGTGCACTGTCATAGCCATGTCATTGCCTCGATTCTGCGCCCGCTTGCGCGGGCGCTAGCATTACATTTTCTTGGCTTTCTCGATGGCTTCATCGATGGTGCCGACCATGTAGAACGCCTGCTCGGGCAGGTGGTCGAACTCGCCATCCAGAATACCTTTGAAGGCACGGATAGTGTCCTTCAGAGAAACGTACTTGCCTGGAGAGCCGGTGAACACCTCAGCGACAAAGAAGGGCTGTGACAGAAAGCGCTGGATCTTACGAGCGCGGGCTACCAGTTGCTTGTCTTCCTCGGACAGCTCGTCCATACCCAGAATCGCAATAATGTCCTTCAGCTCTTTGTAACGCTGCAGCACATACTGAACGCCACGGGCACAGTCGTAATGCTCCTGACCGATTACCTGCGGATCCAGCTGACGAGACGTGGAGTCCAGCGGATCAACCGCAGGATAGATACCCAGTGAGGCGATATCACGCGACAGTACCACGGTCGCATCCAGGTGGGCGAAGGTGGTGGCTGGCGAGGGGTCAGTCAAGTCATCGGCTGGGACGTATACTGCCTGAATCGAGGTAATCGAGCCCTGCTTGGTGGAGGTAATACGCTCCTGCAGAACACCCATCTCCTCGGCCAGAGTCGGCTGGTAACCTACTGCAGAGGGCATACGACCCAGCAGTGCAGATACCTCGGTACCGGCCAGGGTGTAACGGTAGATGTTGTCGATAAACAACAGTACGTCACGACCTTCGTCACGGAATTTCTCGGCCATGGTCAGGCCAGTCAGGGCCACGCGCAGACGGTTACCCGGCGGCTCGTTCATCTGACCGTAGACCAGAGCAACCTTGTCCAGTACGTTGGAGTCCTTCATCTCGTGATAGAAATCGTTACCTTCACGAGTCCGCTCACCCACACCCGCAAACACGGAATAACCGCTGTGCTCAAGGGCGATGTTACGGATCAGCTCCATCATGTTAACGGTCTTGCCGACACCGGCACCACCGAACAGACCGACTTTACCACCCTTGGCAAACGGGCAGATCAGGTCGATAACCTTGATGCCGGTTTCCAGCAGCTCGTTGGAGCTCGCCTGCTCGGCATAGGATGGCGCTGGACGGTGAATACCCCAGCGCTCATCTTCGCCAATCGGACCGGCTTCGTCGATGGGATTGCCGAGTACATCCATGATCCGGCCCAGGGTCTTGATACCCACGGGGACGGAGATAGCTGCACCGGTGCTGCTGACGGCCAGGCCGCGCTTGACACCTTCGGTGGTACCCATGGCGATGGTCCGTACGATGCCATCACCCAATTGCTGCTGGACTTCCAGGGTCAGACCCTTTTCGTCGACATGCAGCGCGTCATACACCTTCGGCACGCTGTCGCGTGGGAATTCCACGTCAATGACGGCGCCGATGATTTGAACGATACGTCCGCTACTCATGTTTGGTTCCTCTAAGTGGTATGAAACCGTTATCGTCTATCCGTAGTCTCACGAGACTGCGGCGGCGCCGCCGACGATTTCCGAAATTTCCTGGGTGATCGCAGACTGACGAGCTTTGTTGTAGATAAGCTGCAGGCTGTCGATGATATCCCCTGCATTGTCGGTCGCGCTTTTCATTGCGATCATCCGTGCCGCCTGTTCGCTGGCGTTGTTCTCGATCACTGCCTGATACACCTGCGACTCGATATAACGGGTCAGCAGGCCATTGAGCAGCTCGTTGGCGTCAGGCTCGTATACATAGTCCCAATGCCCCTTGAGTTCCGCTCTGTCAGCCGGAACCAGCGGGATCATCTGTTCGACCTTGGGCGTTTGCACCATGGTGTTCACAAAGGCATTGGAGACCAGGTATAAACGGTCAATACGACCTTCCTGATAACCATCGAGCATGACCTTGACGCTACCGATCAGATCATTCAGCGAGGGTTGTTCACCCAGGTGAGTGATGGCTGCGACAACGTTACCGCCATAACTGCGAAAAAACGCGGCGCCCTTGCTGCCAATCACGCACAGCTCGGTCTCGACGTTACGGTCACGCCACTCTTTCATGTTCTGTACCAGCGCCTTGAACAGGTTAGTGTTCAAGCCACCGCAAAGACCCCGATCCGTACTGACCACGATATAGCCGACCCGCTTGACTTCACGCTCTTGCATGAACGGGTGACGATATTCGGGATTGGCATTGGCCAAATGACCAATGACCTGACGGATACGCTCAGCGTAGGGACGGCTGGCGGCCATGCGCTGTTGTGCTCTGCGCATCTTGCTGACCGCCACTTTCTCCATGGCGCTGGTGATCTTCTGAGTACTTTTGATACTCGAAATTTTACCGCGTATCTCTTTTGCGCCTGCCATGTCTCACCTTTCAGGTTAGCCCGGGGCCAGATCGCACAAGGCGGGACATGATCGAATCATGCCCCGCGCTCGGCTTACCAGCTCTGGGTTGCCTTGAAGTTCTCGATGCCAGACTTGATACCGGCTTCGATCTCGTCGTTGTAGTCGCCCTTCTCGTTGATCTTGGCCAACAACTCGGCCTTGTCACGCTTGAAGTAGGCGAGCAGAGTCTTCTCGAATGAACCGATCTTGTTCAGCTCGACATCGGTCAAAAAGCCCTTCTCGGCGGCGTACAGACTGATGGCCATGTCAGCGATCGACATGGGCGCGTACTGGTGCTGCTTCATCAGTTCGGTAACCCGCTGACCATGCTCCAGCTGCTTGCGGGTCGCCTCATCGAGGTCCGAAGCAAACTGGGCGAAGGCCGCCAGTTCACGATACTGGGCCAGCGCGGTACGAATACCACCGGACAGCTTCTTGATGATCTTGGTCTGGGCTGCACCACCTACACGGGATACCGATACACCGGCGTTAACAGCCGGGCGGATGCCTGCGTTGAACAGGTTGGATTCCAGGAAGATCTGGCCATCGGTGATCGAGATCACGTTGGTCGGTACGAAAGCCGATACGTCACCCGCCAGCGTTTCAATGATCGGCAAGGCGGTCAGAGAACCGGTTTTGCCTGTCACTGCACCGTTGGTGAGCTTTTCCACGTACTCGGCGGAAATACGCGAGGCGCGTTCCAGCAGACGGCTGTGGAGATAGAACACGTCGCCGGGATAAGCTTCACGACCCGGGGGACGACGCAGCAGCAGCGAGATCTGGCGATACGCCACAGCCTGCTTGGACAGATCATCATAAATGATCAGCGCGTCTTCGCCGCGGTCACGGAAGTACTCACCCATGGTGCAACCGGCGTAGGGCGCCAGAAACTGCAGGGCAGCCGGATCAGAAGCAGAAGCAGCAACCACGATGGTGTTGCTCATCGCGCCGTGCTCTTCCAACTTGCGTACGACGTTGGCGATGGTCGACTGCTTCTGACCGATAGCCACGTACACACACTTGATGCCGGAATCTTTCTGGTTGATGATCGCGTCGATCGCAATCGCCGTCTTGCCGGTCTGACGGTCGCCAATGATCAGCTCACGCTGGCCACGGCCGATCGGGATCATTGCATCGATGGACTTGTAGCCGGTCTGTACCGGCTGGTCTACCGACTTACGCCAGATCACGCCAGGCGCAACCTTTTCTACCGCGTCTGTCAGCTTGGCATCGATGACGCCCTTGCCGTCGATCGGGTTGCCCAGTGCGTCAACGACGCGGCCAAGCAATTCCGGACCCACCGGGACTTCGAGAATACGACCGGTACATTTGGCGGTCATGCCTTCGGTCAGACCCAGGTAATCACCCAATACAACAGAACCCACGGAGTCCCGCTCAAGGTTCAATGCCATACCGTACACACCACCGGGGAATTCGATCATCTCCCCGTACATCACATCAGCAAGGCCGTGAATGCGCACGATACCGTCAGAAACACTGACGATGGTGCCTACATTGCGAGCCTGCGAAGACACATCGAGTTTCTCGATGCGCTGCTTGATAATTTCGCTAATTTCGGAAGGATTCAATTGCTGCATGCCATGTCCCTCAAATCAGGATTTCAACGCCTCGGCCAGCTTATCCAGCTTGCCGCGGACCGAACCGTCGATGACCAAGTCACCCGCACGAATCAACACACCGCCGATCAAGGCCGGGTTGATGGTCACATGAGGAGTTACTGTCCGGTCTAACCGCTTCGATAGTGCGGTTGCCAGCGTTTTCTGTTGATCGTCGCTCAGCTCAAAGGCGGATTCCACCTCGACTACTACGCTACGATCGTGTTCTGCCTTGTGCTGCTCGTAAAGCTCGGCAATAACCGGGATCAAGGGCAAACGGTCATGCTCCGACAGCGTCCGGACAAAATTGCCGAACTCGTCGTCGATATGACCCTCGCACACCATGATCAGGTCGTCGGCCTTGCGCTCATCGGTCAGACCGGGATTGAGCATCCTCGCGGCAAAAGCTTCATCCTGAACCGCCGCTGCTGCCAGGGTCAGCATGCCAGACCAGGCATCCAGACCACCGGCAGCAGAAGCGTGTTCAAAAGCTGCTTTTGCGTAAGGACGAGCTAGCGTATTGATAGTAGCCATAGCTCGCCTCGCTTAGAGTTGTGAGGCCAATTTATTGACCAGCTCACTGTGCGCCTTGGCGTCGATTTCCGACCCCAGAATTTGCTCAGCGCCCCGAACAGCCAGCACGGCCACCTGGGCCCGAAGGTCATCCTTGGCGCGATTCACTTCCTGTTCGATCTCGGCCTTGGCGGCTGTGATCAGACGTTCACCTTCAGAACGGGCCTGCTCTTTAGCTTCCTCAACAATGAGGTTGGCACCCTTGTTGGCTTGCTCGATGATCTGAGTAGCCTGTTCCTTGGTTTCACGCAGGGTCTGGGAAGCTTTCTCTTGGGCCAGGTCAAGGTCACGCTGGGCGCGGCCAGCCGCATCCAGACCTTCAGCAATTTTTTTCTGGCGTTCTGCCATGGCTGCCGTAATCGGCGGCCAGACATACTTCATGCAAAACCAGACAAAAACAGCGAAGGCAATCGTTTGACCAAACAGCGTCAGATTAATATTCACAGCGATTTACCTCGTGCTATTCGTTGAGTCCCGGATTGCTTGATCCAAATGATGGATCCGGTAAACCGAAGTCTACCGGAGATCAGTCATCTGAATTAAGCGGCAACGCCTGGGGCAACAACGAAGATCAGGTACATCGCGATACCAACACCGATCATTGGCACGGCGTCAAGCAGACCGGCCATCAGAAAGGTTTTGGTTTGCAGCTGCGGGCCCAGTTCGGGCTGACGTGCAGTGGATTCCAGCAGCTTGCCACCCAGCAGGGCGAAGCCAATACCGGTACCCAGGGCGCCCAGACCGATCATGATGGAGGCAGCGATGATGACGAGTTCCATAATTACTCCTAAAGTTCAAGGTTGCAGTTCAAGGTTGGTTGATTGAACAGGGTTCGAGTGCGTCAGTGAGCATCCTCATGAGCCGCACTTAAATACACCACAGTCAGCACCATAAAGATGAAGGCCTGCAGCGGAATGACAAGAATATGGAAGATAGCCCATGGCACGTTCAGACCCCACTGGAGGTAGAACGGCAGCAAGGCGATCAGGATAAAGACCACTTCACCGGCGTACATGTTACCGAACAGTCGCAGCGCCAGACTCAATGGTTTGGTCAGCAGGCCGAGCAGTTCGAGGAACAGGTTGAATGGAATCAACGCCCAGTGCTTGAACGGGGTGAAGGACAGCTCCTTGATAAAGCCGCCGAAGCCCTTGACCTTGAAACTGTAGAAAATAATCAGGATGAACACACCCAGGGAAATACCGAAGGTGCCGTTCGGATCGGCGGTCGGCACAATCTTGAAGTAATCCAGACCCAGAGCAGTTGCCAGACCGGGGATGTAATCGATCGGTATCCATTTCAGGGAGTTCATCAGGAACACCCAGACGAAGATGGTCAGTGCCAGCGGTCCAATAAGGGCATTACGACCATGGAAAGTATCCTTGACGACGCCCTGAATGAATTCCACAGTCATCTCGACCGCGTTCTGCAGCTTTCCAGGCACCCCAACGGTAGCGCGCTTGGCCACTGTGCGGAACAGGAACAGGAAGACCAGCCCCATAAACACCGACCAGCCCAGGGTATCCACGTGAAACGCCATAAAGCCCATATCGGTCGCTTCCGCACCGGATTTGGCTAGTGTCCAGGTGGTTTCCTCGACGACTGTGCCATCATAGCGCTCATAACCTGTGGGCAATTTGCCGTAAGTAAGGTTCTGCAAATGGTGCTGGATATATTCAGCTGAAGTGCCTGCCATATTTGCCTCTGACTAATGCTTTTGAAAACGTTTGACGATGAGCAGGCCACTGGCACCCACAGCCAGTACCGCGAGGTAACCGGCAAATACTGCGGTCGCCTCCAGCGGCTTTACACCTACCCACACCAGCACGAAAAGTGCGGCGGTCAATAATATCTTTCCAGCCTCGCCGGAATAGAACTCCCGGACGATGGCCTGGGCTGATCGGGCACCGCTGTAGCGATACACCCGATAAGCAAAATAGGCATTGGGGACCAAGGCAACAAGTCCACCCAAAAGACCGGAATATCCGGCCACAGGATTCTGGATCAGCCACAGAATCAGCGCTACCAACAAAGCGACGCAAGCTTGAACCACTAGCACCGGAAAGGAAGGTAATCGGTGGAAGGGGGTTTTATTGGGCGTTCTTGCGTCCATTTACCCGCCTCGCAACCAATGCTTCAGATTCTTTTCCGGGGCATTCCCCGCAACAAACTGGTGCATTTCACCAGCCAAAAGAGCGCGAGGAGTATAGGTTGAATAATCTTCCGATTCAACAGCAACCGGGCAAATCCTCCGTTATTTCAATTACTAGGGTTGGTCAACCGGGCTGTTTGGCGAGTATGCCATGCGCCGGCGGAAACGTCGGCTGGCTCACTTGATGTGCATCAGCACGCCGTCGAGTTCATCCAGCGAGCTGTAACTGATGACCAGCTTGCCTTTGCCTTTGGCGCCGTGCTGAATTTTAACTTCCGCCCCTATCCTGTCGGCGAGATCCTGCTCCAACCGCTCGATGTCCGGGTTGGCCCGGGTATCGCCGGCTTCCCGCCGGGGATTCAACCACTGGCGTACCAGCGCTTCGGTCTGCCGTACAGTCAATCCTTTAGCGACTACCTGCCGGGCGGCAGCCGTCTGATCCTCATTCGGCAAACCGAGCAGTGCACGCGCATGGCCCATCTCCAGGTCACCGCGCTCCAGCAACAATTTGACCTCGTCCGGCAATGCCATCAGCCGCAGCAGATTAGTGATACTGACTCGCGACTTGCCTACGGCGTCGGCGACCTGCTGCTGGGTGAGCTCGAACTCCAGCTGCAATCGTTGCAGAGCGATGGCTTCTTCGATCGGGTTGAGATCTTCACGTTGGATATTTTCAATCAGGGCCATGGCGATGGCGGCTTCATCCGTTACGTCACGGATGACTGCAGGGATCGAATCCAGCCCAGCTTGCTGGGTCGCACGCCAGCGCCGCTCACCGGCGATTATTTCGTAACGACCCTCGGCCAGCGGACGAACCACAATCGGTTGCATCACGCCTTGCACACGAATGGAGTTGGCCAGTTCTTCCAGTGCCAGGGGGTCCATGTCACGGCGGGGTTGGAACTTGCCACGCTGAATCAGATCGACCGGCAACTCCTTGAGCAGTTGTTCCTGATTGTCGGTTCCCTGACCGGCGCTATTGGCCTGCCCTAGCAATGCATCCAGTCCCCGTCCCAAGCCGCGTTTCTTGACCGCCATGCCGGTGTTGTCCTTGTGTTCGGTTAGTCTTTTGCGCCCGCCAGAGCATGTGCCTTGGCAGCCTGTTTGGTGCGTCTTACTACTTCGCCAGCGAGCGCCAAATAGGCCACAGCACCACGGGACTGCTTATCATACATCAAGGCGGGCATACCGAAGCTGGGCGCCTCGGCCAGACGCACATTACGCGGAATGACGGTCTGGTACAGCGCGTCACCAAAGTGACTGGTCAACTGCGCCGAGACATCCAGCGTCAAGCTGTTGCGCGGGTCGTACATGGTGCGCAGCAAACCTTCGATCTGCAGCGAGGGATTCAGTGCCGAACTGATGCGCTGGATGGTGTTGACCAGCGCCGACAAGCCTTCCAGTGCGTAGTATTCGCATTGCATGGGGATGATCACCCCATCCGCGGCGACCAGGCCATTCACCGTCAGCATGTTCAGCGAGGGCGGGCAATCAATCAAAATGAAGTCGTACTGACTGCGCAGCGATGACAACGCGTAGCGCAGGCGACTTTCCTTCATTTTCACATCCAGCAGTTCGACTTCGGCCGCGGTCAAGTCCGCGTTAGCCGGCAGGATGTCGTAGCCACCGTTCTCGGAGCGTTGCAAGGCCTGTTGCAACTCGCAACGCCCGGTGAGTAATTCGTAAACGGAATAATCCAGATCGGCTTTGTCGATGCCGCTGCCCATGGTCGCATTGCCCTGGGGATCAAGATCGACCAGCAATACCTTGCGCTTGGTCGCAGCCAGCGAGGCGGCGAGGTTGACGCAGGTGGTGGTCTTGCCGACGCCGCCTTTCTGGTTGGCTATTGCCAATACCTTGCCCACTTTGACCTCCTATCCGTTATCAACCTGAACCTGTCGTCGCAGTATCAGCAGATGTCGGCTGCCCTGGCAACCGGGTACCGCCAATTGTGCGCTGTCAGTGACCTGGAAGTCGACCGGCAATCCGGCCAATTCCTCTTGCGGATACTGGCCCTTCATCGCCAGCCAGCTCGTATCGCTATCACTCAGATGACGCGTCAGCTGGGTGAAATCGGCGAGGGAGCTGAACGCCCGGGAGACGATGCCATGGAACGGCAGCTCCGCCTGAAACACTTCGACCCGGTTCTGCACCACGGTCAGATTAGCCATGCCGAGTTCCAGCTTGACCTGAGTGAGAAAGCGGGTTTTCTTGCCGTTGCTGTCCAGCAAGGTGAACTGGGTGTTGGGCCGCATGATGGCCAGAATGATGCCGGGCATACCGCCACCACTGCCGACATCCAGCCAGCGATCCCCCTGCACGTAAGGCAGAATACTCAGACTGTCGAGCAGATGCCGACTGACCATTTCATCCGGATCACGCACGGCAGTCAGATTGTAGGCCTTGTTCCACTTTTGCAGCAGCTGCAAGTAAGCCAGCATCCGCTCAGCCTGTTCGGGCGCAAGATCGATACTCAGCAGGGCGGCGCCCTCGGTCAACTCGCGGAGCTGATCAGCCATCCCTTTCATACCTGTGTTGCCAGGCTGCTGCCGGCGTTACGTTTTTTCAAATGCACCAGCAACAGGCTGATCGCGGCGGGCGTTACCCCCGGAATCCGTGAGGCTTGCCCGAGTGTTTGCGGCCGCACATCGGCGAGCTTGTGGCGTATCTCGTTGGACAAGCCATTGAGCGTCAGGTAATCGAAACTCTCGGGCAGCAGGGTTTGTTCATGCTGGCGTAGCCGGAGTATTTCTTCTTGCTGCCGTTCGATATAACCGGCGTATTTGGTATGAATTTCCACCTGTTCGGCGGCATCAGCCGGAATATCGACTTTGCCGGTCAGTTCGCAGAGTGCCTGGTAATCCACTTCCGGACGGCGCAACAGGTCGAGCAAATTGTATTCGTGGTTCAAGGGCGTGGCATAGCGCTCGGCAAAGGCCTTGCCAATATCACTGCTCGGTTGCACCCAGGTGCTGCTCAAGCGCTTGCGCTCGGCATCGATGGCTTCGCGCTTGGCGCTGAAGACCGACCAGCGATGATCATCGACCAATCCCAACTCCCGGCCCTTCTCGGTCAGCCGCAGATCGGCGTTGTCTTCGCGCAGCACCAGACGATATTCGGCCCGGGAGGTGAACATCCGGTAGGGTTCGCGGGTACCCATGGTGATCAGATCATCCACCAGCACACCGATGTAGGCTTCGTCCCGGCGTGGGCACCAGGCTTCCTGATCGCGGGAGCGACGTGCGGCGTTCATGCCGGCCAGCAGTCCTTGCGCCGCCGCTTCCTCGTAGCCGGTGGTGCCATTGATCTGACCGGCAAAGAACAAGCCGTCGATGACCTTGGTTTCCAGTGAGTACTTCAGATCCTGGGGATTGAAGTAATCGTATTCGATCGCATAACCGGGACGCAGGATATGCGCATTCTCCATGCCGGCAATCGATTGCACGACCTGCAGCTGCACATCGAACGGCAATGACGTGGAAATACCGTTGGGATACAACTCATGGGTGGTCAGGCCTTCTGGCTCGACAAACACCTGATGTTGGTTCTTGTCGGCAAAGCGATGAATCTTGTCCTCGATCGAAGGGCAGTAGCGAGGCCCGATCCCTTCGATGACCCCGGTATACATCGGCGAGCGATCCAGATTGTTGCGGATGATCTCGTGGGTGCGTTCGTTGGTGTAGGTAATCCAGCAGTTAACCTGCTGCGGGTGTTCGCTGACGTTGCCCAGGAATGACATCACCGGCAGCGGCGTGTCGCCCGGCTGGACGCTCATCTTGCTGAAATCCACGCTGCGGCCGTCAATGCGCGGCGGGGTACCGGTTTTCAAACGGTCGACCCGCAGAGGCAACTCGCGTAACCGAGCGGCCAAGGCAATCGCCGGCGGATCACCAGCGCGGCCACCGGCATAGTTGTCCAGGCCGATATGGATCAGACCGCCGAGGAAAGTCCCGGTGGTCAGAACCACGTTGGCCGCAAGAAAGCGCAGGCCCATCTGCGTAACCACACCACAAACCTGATCGTTCTCGACAATCAGGTCATCGCAGGCTTGTTGGAATATCCACAGATTAGGCTGATTTTCCAGCATCTCGCGGATCGCCGCCTTGTACAGAATCCGGTCGGCCTGGGCTCGGGTAGCCCGCACGGCAGGCCCTTTACGGCTGTTGAGCACCCGAAACTGAATGCCTGCCTGGTCCGTTGCCCGAGCCATAGCCCCACCGAGAGCATCGATTTCCTTGACCAGATGACTCTTGCCAATCCCGCCGATGGCCGGATTACAGCTCATCTGGCCGAGCGTTTCGACGTTGTGGCTCAGCAGCAAGGTTTTTACCCCCATACGGGCAGCCGCCAGCGCCGCTTCGGTGCCAGCATGGCCCCCGCCTACCACGATGACGTCAAAACGACTTGGAAATTGCACGCTGAACCTCGTTGCCAGACATCGACTGGCTTGCGGAAAAGGGGGCTGATTATAGGCCCTGGTAAAAATAATTGCAGCCTTGTACTGGATGTTTTTTGAACAACCGGGTGAGGGGGTCGGCCAGCGTCCAGACCCTACGAGTCATTAGTAGAATAAATTAAAGAAAGATTTAAAAAGCTTTATGTAGTTAATGTTAATGAGCAAGCCGTTTTCTGTGAATAAGCCATTAAAAACGTTTTAAATCATTGGATTACAAAGCAAGAAAGGTTGTGGCTATGTTGAGCTCAGATGGGTCCGCTTGCGGTGGGTTACTTGTGGGTAACTCGCCTGCTTATCCACAGGT
Organism: Halopseudomonas sp.; assembly: GCA_046496585.1. Taxonomy (GTDB): domain Bacteria; phylum Pseudomonadota; class Gammaproteobacteria; order Pseudomonadales; family Pseudomonadaceae; genus Halopseudomonas. The sequence continues at coordinate 6,139 of JAWOGT010000356.1, read as the reverse complement.
GGTTTTGTCGCCTGTTTATGCACAGACTTTGACCCTGGGCTCAGGCGTGGTTATGCACAGAGCTCATAGCTGAAAATAGGCGGTAATTAGTTGCGTAATTTGCCTAACAAGAAGTGCGATTGGCTGTATAGAAGCGGAATCAGACCATTTTTTGGCGCTGGAGAGGGATCCCGAGGGGCTAAGTCAGGCTTAAGATGACCGCCCAGGGTGGAACACAGGCACGACCCTGGCTAGCAGCTGTTACCGGCGCTGGGGTTATCGGGTATCTGCTTAGGGCGCTGCGGCGGCGGCCCTATAGTGACAGGCTAGTGACAGGCGCTAGAACAGCTTTTCAGGTCGCAATGCTGTTGGGTCTGATCCGTCAGCAAGGTGATCTTGAGTCACTCCGGACACCCCAACAGGCCATCTTGAACGCTTGCCTGGCAAGCTCGATTCAGATTCAGAGTCGGTAACGGGGAGGTGCACTTTTGCCATGGTTGTTCAACGCGTGGCTTACTTGCCAATGCAGAAACTGGAAAAGATCCGCCCCAGCAGATCATCGGCACTGAATTCGCCGGTGATGCTGCCCAGGGCTTGCTGAGCCATGCGCAAATCTTCTGCCAGCAGCTCTCCGGCGCCCATCAGGGTCAGTTGATCATAACCATGGGACAAGTGACTGCTAGCCTGCTCAAGTGCCTCCAGATGACGTCGGCGGGCGCTGAACAGGCTTTCTGCGGTTTGTACGTAGCCCATGCACTGCTTGAGGTGATCGCGCAGCAGGTCTATGCCCTCGCCAGTGCGGGCGCAAAGCTTCAGCGTGACGCTGCCATCGGCTGCGGTTTGCTGACCTGGCTGCTCACCGATCAGGTCGATCTTGTTGTGGATCAAGGTGACTTTCGCCGGATCGGGACGTTGCTGCAGAAACGCCGGCCACAGGTGTTGCGCGGGCTGGGCTTCCGGTTGTGACGCATCGACCATCAGCAGGATGCGGTCAGCGCCGGCGATGGCCGCCATCGCGCGCTCGACGCCAATCTTCTCTACCTGGTCTTCAGTATCGCGCAAACCAGCGGTGTCGATGATATGCAGCGGCATGCCATCAATATGGATATGTTCGCGCAGGATATCGCGGGTGGTACCGGCAATGTCAGTGACGATGGCGCTGTCTTTGCCGGCCAGGGCATTGAGCAGGCTGGATTTGCCGGCATTCGGCAGGCCGGCAATGACCACCGTCATGCCGTCACGCAATAGCGCGCCCTGGCCGGCCTCGCGTTGAACTTGACTGAGTTGCAGACGCACGACTTCCAGCTGCGCGAGTACATGACCATCGGCGAGAAAATCGATCTCTTCTTCGGGGAAATCAATCGCTGCTTCCACATAGATACGTAACGCGATCAGCGCTTCGGTCAGCGCATGCACCCGGCTGGAAAAAGCGCCTTGCAGCGAATGCAGCGCGTTACGCGCGGCCTGCTCTGAGCTGGCTTCAATCAGGTCCGCTATGGCTTCGGCCTGAGCCAGATCGAGTTTGTCATTCAGAAAGGCTCTTTCACTGAATTCTCCTGGCCGGGCCAGCCGTGCGCCGGCCAGCAGGCAGGCCTTGAGCAGCAGATCCATGACCACCGGACCGCCATGCCCGTGTAGCTCCAGCACATCTTCACCGGTAAAGGAGTGAGGTCCAGGAAAATACAACGTCAGGCCCTGATCCAGCGCCCTATCCTGTTGCCAGAAGGTGCCGTAATGGGCGTGCCGGGGTGTCGGCTGGATACGCGCTAGCTGCTGCGCGATGTCCAGCGCGGCAGGCCCGGATACGCGGATAATGCCTACTCCGCCCTGACCTGGCGGTGTGGCTATGGCGGCAATGGTATCGACGTGATAACTGGACATGTTGTTCCCTGACAATGAAAACACAGATAGCAAAACGCCCCGATATCGGGGCGCGTGCTTAGCTCTGCTCAGGCTGTGATTACTCGCCTTTGGCTGCAGCGCCTTTTTCGATCTGACGGGTAATGTACCACTGTTGCGCGATCGACAGCATGTTGTTGACCACCCAGTACAGTACCAAACCGGCTGGGAACCAGAGGAAGAAGAAGGTAAAGATAATCGGCAACATCTTCATTACCTTGGCCTGCATCGGATCTGGCGGCGCCGGGTTCAGCTGCTGCTGGATAAACATGGTGGCGCCCATCAGAATCGGCAGAATGAAGAAAGGATCCTTGAGCGACAGGTCAGTAATCCAGCCGAGCCATTCGGCCTGACGCATCTCGACGCTTTCCATCAGGGTCCAGTACAGCGCGATAAACACCGGCATCTGTACCAGGATCGGCAGACAGCCGCCCAACGGATTGATCTTCTCTTTCTTGTACAGCTCCATCATGCCCTGGGACATTTTCTGCCGGTCATCGCCATGCAGTTCACGCAGCGCCTGTAGCTTGGGTGCAACCCGGCGCATGTTGGCCATGGAGCGATAGCTGGTTGCCGACAAGGGGAAGAACACCAGCTTGATCAGCACGGTGAGCAGAATGATGCTCCAGCCCCAGTTACCGACAAAGCTGTGAATCAGGCTCAGTACCCAGAATAGCGGTTGGGCAATCCACCACAGAAACCCGTAATCGACAGTCAATTCCAGACCCGGGGATATTTCTTTCAGGCTGTCTTGAATTTTTGGCCCGGCATAAAAACCGGCACTGATGCTGGCTTGTTGTCCCGGTGCCACGCTGCTGGCGGGGCTGGTAAAGCCAACAATATAGTTACCCGCACTGTCCTTGCGTGTCTGGTAGACGTGCTGCTGATCAGCCGCAGGAATCCAGGCGCTGACAAAATAATGCTGCAACCAGGCTACCCAGCCACCGCTGACCGTTTCACTCAGGCGGGCCTTGTCCATGTCAGAGAAGGACACCTTGGTGTAAGACTCGTCTGCACTCCAATAGGCAGCGCCAAGGTAGGTTGCCATGCCGGTCGCACTGGAACTGGACGGATCGTTGCTCTTGTCACGCTTGATCTGTCCAAACAGGTTACCGGTCCAGTTCTCATCGCTCTGGTTGTCGATAATGTAGTCGACGTCCACCAGGTATTCGCCACGGGTAAAGGTGAAACGCTTGATGTAGTTGACGTTGTTCTCTGCGAAGCGCAGGTCGACCACCAACTGCTGATCATCTCCGAGGCTGTAGCTCTGGCTCTCGGCACTGTACACAGGGCGACCGGCAGCACGGGCATCAGGACCGTTTTTTCCGGTAAGACCACTTTGCGCCACGTAGGTCATGGAGCTGGAGTTTTCCAGAATTGGAAACGGCAGATCCGGGCGATCCTTGCGGACCGGATACAGCGGCAGAGACAAGGTCACCAGATCGCCGCCGCGCGGATCAATTTCTGCGCGAATAGTATCGGTCTCGATTCTGATCAGGTTGCTGCTGGTCTCTGCAGGGGTCGCGGCAGTCTGTGGCACTTCCGCTTCGCCACCGGGCTCAACGGCGGGCGGCACATCATCGGTGTTCGCAGCCTCGGCCGCGCTCTGGTCATCCGGCAATGCAGGGATGTCGGTATTGCCCGTTTGACTGGATTCAGTAACGGCCGGTGGCAGTTCTTCCTGCCCATAATCAGCATTCCACTGCAAAACCATGAGATAGGTAATCACAAGCAAAGCAGCTATGAGGATATTTCGTTGCATGTTCATGGTTTATTGTTCATCTGAGAAGAATGATTGGCAGTAGCAAGCGGCACCGGATCGTATCCACCGGGATTCCAGGGATGGCAACGACTCAAACGCTTTGCACCAAGCAGGCTGCCCTTGAGAAAACCATGCTGTTCAATGGCTTCCTGGGCATAGCAGGAACAGGACGGGTAGAAACGGCAATGGCTGGCCATCAGCGGGCTGATAGCGTAGCGATACACCTTGATCACTCCGAGCGCGAGGTTACGCATTGGATGCTGGGGGTCCGGAATGGCGTGGACGTGGCGGCTTATCCGTTGACCGGGATAGCTTGCGCCACATGGCCTTGAACAGCTCATGCAGCGCCGCATTATCCAGCTCACCCAAGCCCTTGCGGGCCAGGACGACAATGTCCAGATTGCCCAATTCCGGCTTGTTCAGCCGGAATGAGTCACGGGCGATGCGCTTGATTCGATTGCGATCAACAGCCCGGCGGACACTTTTCTTGGCAATTACCAAGCCCAGTCTTGGCTGGTCGGTGGTATTTGCTTTGGCCAACAGCAAGACATAAGGCCCGGAGGCCTTGCGGGTGGCTCCATCGAACACGTTCTTGAACTGACTGGCTGTTAACAGCCTGCATTCAGGACCGAATCCGAAATCCACCGGCAAGGCCGAGTCTTAAGCTGACAGACGCTTGCGGCCTTTGGCGCGACGGCGTGCCAGGACGTTACGACCGTTGGGAGTAGCCATACGAGCACGGAAGCCGTGATTACGCTTGCGCTTCAAAACGCTGGGTTGGAATGTTCTTTTCATCGTGAGTTACCTGATTAATTCGCGTCAGAGCCAGTGAGCCCTTTCAAGGGACCGGCAATTCTAGAGAATAACCCCGGGCAGGTCAATTCGATTTCGCCTGGGAGTCTATTAAAAACAATATAAAATCAATTCTTTAAAGAGATAAATATAGTTAATGCTAATGGTCAGCCAGTTTACTGTGGATATCCTCAAAAAGCTCATTCATATCAACAGCTTTGCGCAGGCAAAAAGATGTGGGCAAGCGGTTGGTTAGACCCCTTGCCTCCTGTGCGCAGTCTGTGGATAAACAGCCTGGTTATCCACAGGTAGAGTTATCCACTGCTTTGGGGCCCATTTAACCACAGTGCCCAGGGCCGCTTGCGCACAACGTTCAAGGCCCCGTTATGCAAGGCTTTCACCCTAAAGCTAAGAATATTTTGTCTAAAGTGGTGGGTGCGATAGCGCGCTTTGAATTACCAAGAGTGTGGATAAGTAGGCCCCAAAAGCGCTAGAATGATTGCTGACAACACGCCTTCAAACTCGCCGGCAAACGGGGTTTGTTTCGTTCAGCACTGTGGCCGTTTGCGGCCGATGACCGGGGAATTTTTGTGTCGGTAGTACTCTGGCAGCAATGCATCGATTTTTTGCGTGATGAGCTACCATCCCAGGAGTTCAATACCTGGATCCGGCCTTTGCAGGTTGATGCCGATCAGAATGAACTACGTCTCTATGCGCCAAACCGGTTTGTTCTTGACTGGGTAAACGACAAATACCTCAATCGAGTCCAGGAGCTGCTTGACGATCTGTCCCAGGGTCAGGCGCCACTGGTGTCTTTGCTGATTGGTAGTCGTCGCGCGGCGTCCGCCGTCAAGCCACGAGCGGGTGTCGCGCCAGCGCAGTCAGTCGCCGCCTCCGCCGATACGGTGCAAACCGCCAGTGCTCCGGTGATGCCGCGCACTCAGGTGGTTGCCCAGGGCTTCCAGCCCGAGCAATCACGCGGTGTCCGGATCGACGAAGAAGATCCTCGTCCACCGCAACGCGCCGACCAGGCCGGCCCCAGCTCACCGGTGATCAAACACACCAGCTATCTGAATCGTAGCTTTACCTTCGAGAACTTTGTAGAAGGCAAGTCCAACCAATTAGCCCGTGCCGCGGCCTGGCAGGTTGCCGACAATCCCAAGCATGGCTATAACCCGTTGTTTCTGTACGGCGGAGTCGGTCTCGGCAAGACCCACCTGATGCATGCGGTGGGCAATCACTTGTTGAAGAAGAACCCGGCAGCCAAGATTGTCTATCTGCACTCAGAGCGCTTTGTGGCCGACATGGTCAAGGCCCTGCAGATGAATGCGATCAACGACTTCAAGCGTTACTACCGCTCGGTCGATGCGTTGCTGATCGATGACATTCAATTCTTCGCCAAGAAGGAGCGCTCCCAGGAAGAGTTCTTCCACACCTTCAACGCCCTGCTCGAGGGTGGCCAGCAGGTGATCCTGACCAGCGACCGCTATCCGAAGGAAATCGATGGTTTGGAAGAGCGGCTCAAATCGCGTTTCGGTTGGGGCCTGACGGTGGCTGTAGAGCCGCCGGAGCTCGAAACCCGGGTAGCGATCCTGATGAAGAAGGCCGAGCAGTCGCGGGTCGATCTGCCGCATGACGCGGCCTTCTTTATCGCCCAGCGCATACGCTCGAATGTGCGCGAGCTGGAAGGCGCACTCAAGCGTGTTA
>JAWOGT010000352.1:0-7957 GCA_046496585.1 Halopseudomonas sp. | reverse complement strand
CCCTTTCTAACCCCGTTCAAGCTGGCGCTGGTCAGTGCCCTGTTTATCGCCATGCCCTTCGTCCTGCATCAACTCTGGAGCTTTATCGCACCCGGCCTGTACAAGCACGAAAAGCGCCTGGCCGTGCCGCTGCTGGCCTCCAGCATCGTGCTGTTCTACTCCGGAATGGCCTTCGCCTACTATGTGGTCTTCCCGCTGGTGTTCGGGTTTTTTACCAGTACCGCGCCGGAAGGCGTGGCGGTGATGACCGACATCAACAAGTATCTGGATTTTGTCCTGACGCTGTTCATGGCCTTCGGGCTGGCCTTTGAAATTCCCGTGGCGACCATTCTGCTGGTGCTGGCTGGCGCGGTGGATGTCGCCAAGCTACGCAAGATTCGTCCCTATGTGGTGGTCGGCTGCTTCGCTATCGGCATGGTGCTCACGCCCCCGGATGTGATCTCCCAGGCCCTGCTGGCCATTCCCATGTGGCTGCTCTATGAAGTCGGCATTTTGTTCAGCTCGATGCTCAAACCCTTCAAGCGCGATGATGCTGACCCGGATAGCGACGAACAGCCACCCGCATGAATCTGCTGCTGCTGCGTGATGAAGACTTCGTCAGTGTTGACCGTGTTCAATTACGGGGCAGACGCTTGCAGCACCTGTTGCAGGTGCATCAGGTGCAAGTGGGTGACCGTCTCAAGGTCGGCCTCCTTGGCGGCCTGATGGGTCAGGGTGAGCTGCTCAGCCTGAGTACTGAGCACGCCGAGCTGCGCGTCCAGCTCGACCAGTGTCCGCCGGCAAAACTGCCGCTCACGCTGCTATTGGCCATGCCGCGCCCGAAGATGTTCCGCCGCATCCTGCAACATGCCGCGACCCTGGGCGTGGCCGAGATCATTTTACTGAACAGCTACCGGGTAGAAAAAAGCTTTTGGCAAACGCCTTTTCTGCAGCCCGAGCAGATCGAAGACAATCTGCTGTTAGGTCTGGAGCAAGCACGTGACACCGCGCTGCCCCGGGTACGTATCGAGAAGCGCTTCAAACCCTTCGTTGAAGACCACTTGCCCGGCATCATCGCCGGAACACTGGCGCTGGTCGCTCACCCAGGCCATTATCCCGCGTGCCCACGGGCCGTTACCCAGCCCGTCACCCTCGCCGTCGGCCCGGAAGGCGGGTGGATACCCTATGAAGTGGACAAGCTGCTAGAAGCCGGCTTTCAGCCAGTGCAACTGGGTGAGCGTATTCTGCGCGTGGAAACCGCCGTGACCGCGCTGATCGGCCGGTTGTTCTAACTTAGCCCGGCGGCACCCTTGTCAGTCAGATCGACCGGCAGCCAAGGGCAGCAGATCGCCCTTCACCCAGTTCTTGCCCGCTTCCACCCGCACATCTCGCGCCGTCACCGGTTCGGCACATTCGGAACACACCAGCACCGGCTTCATTACCTGCCCGCAGGCTGTGTGCACATGCAGCACCGGCGCACCACGCTCATCGGCCATATGCTGATCACCCCAGCTGACCAGAGTCAGCATGACCGGGTGCAGATCCCTACCCTTGTCCGTCAACCGATATTCTTCCCGCAGCGGACGTTGCTGATAGGCGACCTTTGCCAGCACGCCATGCTCGACCAGCTTCTTCAGCCGGCCTGCGAGCAGGTGCCGAGTAATACCCAAGCGCCGCTCAAACTCGTCAAAACGGCGAATCCCGAGGAAACAATCGCGCAATACCAGCAGCGTCCACTTATCGCCGATCACCGCCAAGGTGCGCGCCAGCGAACAGGGCTGCTGATCCAATTCTTCCCAGCGCATGCAGGTATCCTCATCGGTTGAAGAGCCAAGACTAACTTGACAAGTTCTAAAAAGGAACTGATTATCAAACGGTTCCAAAAAAGAACCTGGGTGTTGACGGCCCATCCCACAACAAAAGAGGATCATATTATGCCCAGCCCTGTTGCAGTCGTCATCGGCGCGGGTGACGCTACCGGCGCTGCGATTGCCAAGCGTTTTGCCAGTGAAGGCTTCACCCTGTGTGTCGCCCGGCGACATGCGGAGCAACTGAGCCCCTTGGTAGAACAGATCCAGGCCGCCGGAGGCAGGGCTCACCCGTTTGGCTGCGATGCCCGGATCGAGCAGCAGGTGGTCGAGCTGTTCGAGCTGATCGAGCGGGATATCGGCCCGATTGAAGTGGTGGTGTTCAATATTGGCGCCAATGTACGCTTTTCAATTACCGAGACCACCGAGCGGGTGTACCGCAAGGTCTGGGAAATGGCCGCACTGGCCGGGTTCCTGACCGGGCGCGAGGCCGCCAAGGTGATGCTGCCGCGGCACAAAGGCACGATCATTTTTACCGGCGCGACCGCTTCGCTACGCGGCAGCGCCGGCTTCAGCGCCTTCGCCAGTGCCAAGTTTGCCCTGCGCGCTCTGGCCCAGAGCATGGCCCGTGAGCTGGGCCCCCAGGGCATCCATGTCGCGCATCCGATTATCGACGGTGCCATTGATACCGCGTTTATCCGCGATACGTTTCCGCAGCGCTATGCGCTGAAAGATCAGGATGGCATTCTCAATCCGCAACACATCGCCGAGCAGTACTGGCAGCTGCATTGCCAGCCTCGCGACACTTGGACCCATGAGCTGGACCTGCGGCCCTGGATGGAAACCTTCTGAAATCCTGATCACACACAGCCGATCAATCCGGCATAAAGGACCGCAGCATGAGCAAAACCATCGAATTCTTCTTTGACGTCGGCAGCCCTGCCACCTACCTGGCCTGGACTCAGCTACCGGCACTGGCCAAGCGCACCCAGGCAGACATCCTCTGGCGGCCGATGCTGCTGGGCGGCGTGTTCCAGGCCACCGGTAACAGCTCGCCGGCGACTGTTGAAGCCAAGGGCCGTTATACCCGCAGCGATTTTCAACGCTTCGCCCAGCGCTACGGCGTAACCCTCAATCACAACCCGTATTTTCCGATCAACACGCTGCAACTGATGCGCGGGGCGACGGCCTTTCTCGGCACGCCGGACTTCGAGCGCTATCTCGAGGCCATTTTTCGGGCGATCTGGGTTGACGAGCAGGATATGAACCAGCCGGAAGTGGTCGGCGAGGTGCTCGCCAGAGCCGGCTTTGATCCAGCGGCGGTGCTGCAGCGGATTAACGATCCGCAGGTCAAGGAGCAGCTCAAGACGACTACCGCTGAAGCGGTGCAACGCGGCGTGTTCGGCTCGCCGACGTGCTTTGTCGGTGATCAGATGTTCTTTGGTCAGGACCGCCTGGAATGGGTCGCAGCGGCGCTGGCCGAATAAGCCAGCAGCCGGCTAGACCTCAAGCAAAAAGGTGACCGGCCCGTCGTTGACCAGATGCACCTGCATATCCGCCCCAAAGCGGCCACTGGCAACCACTGCATAGGCCTGCTGGGCCTGCGCCAGCAAATAAGCAAACAGCTCGGCAGCCTCTGCCGGGGCGGCGGCGGTGGAGAAGCCGGGACGCAGACCTTTGTGTGTGTCCGCCGCCAGGGTGAACTGCGACACCAGCAACAGACCGCCCTGAACCTCTTGCAGCGAGCAGTTCATGCGCCCGGCCGCGTCATTGAACAGCCGATATCGGAGCACGCGTTGCAGCAGCTTGTCAGCGCTGGCCTGATCATCCTGCCGCTCGATGCCGACCAGAACCAGCAAGCCCTGGTCGATACTGCCTACCACTGCCCCGTCCACTTCGACCCTGGCCTGGGACACCCGTTGCAGCAATGCCTTCATGGTTTCGCTTGCCCCTGCGCCTATTCGACCCGCGGCGGCAAATTGAGCAACTGCCGCGACAGGCTCTCGGTCGCCCGCACCAGCGCATCGGCAATGCCGCTTTCCGACGCGGCATGGCCCGCGTCACGAATGATCCTCAGCTCACTGCCCGGCCACTTGTGGTGCAGGCTGTGCGCATTATCCAGCGGGCAGACCATGTCATAGCGTCCATGCACGATGATGCCGGGGATATGGGCGATACGCGGCATGTTATCAAGCAGCTGATCAGCGTCCAGAAAGGCATGATTGACGAAGTAATGACACTCAATGCGGGCAATGGCATACGCCCGCCGGGCATCACTGAAACGGTCCACCACTTGTGGGCTGGGCCGCAGCGTCGCACAACGCCCCTCCCAGACCGACCAGGACTTGGCGGCATGCATGCGGCAGATTTCATCGTCGCCGGTCAGCCGGCGGTAGTAGGCGCTGACCATATCGCCGCGTTCTTCCTCGGGAATCAGGGCCAGATAATCTTCCCAGTAATCCGGGAACACATGGCTGGCGCCCTCCTGGTAGAACCAGCGAATGTCCTGCTCACGACACAGGAAGATGCCCCGCAGGATCATGCCCAGCACCCGATCCGGGTACGCCTGCGCGTAGGCCAGTGCCAGTGTCGAGCCCCAGGAGCCACCGAACAAGACCCATTGCTCAATGCCCAGATGCTCGCGCAGCACTTCCAGATCCTCAACCAGATGCTGGGTGGTGTTGTTTTCCAGGCTGGCGTGAGGCGTCGAGCGGCCGGAACCACGCTGATCGAAGGTGATGATGCGATACACCGATGGATCAAAAAACCGCCGACTCAGGCTGTCGCAACCGGCACCGGGACCGCCGTGAATAAAAACCACCGGCAAGCCATCGGCCTGGCCACTTTCATCCACATAGAGCACATGGGGCTCTTGCACTGCCAGTTCATGGCGAGCGAAGGGTTTGATCTCCGGGTACAACAGCTGCATGATGACCGCTCCTGGCCTGATGGGCAGCCAGAACAGGCTGCTATCTAATAAGACCCAACATTACTGACCGAAGGGCATTCTGTCTATGCTACCCGTGCGCCGCATGCTCTTGGGTTGTCTCGCGCTCATCGGCATAGCATGGTTGACGGCAGGCTGCGGGGCGCAGAGCGCCGACCAGCGCCTTAACCTCAAGCTTGACGAGCTCAGCAACGGCCTGGAAGCGCGTTCGACCGACAGGGTAATGGCCGTGTTGCATACCGACTTTCAGGCCGACCTGCAGGCCAGAGCTGCGCTGGATCGCGACTGGGCGCGGCGCACCATGACAGGGTTGTTTCTGCAGAACCAGCGGGTCAACGTCGTCGTCCTCAATCAGCAAACCGAGATTGACCCAATCTACGCTGGCCAGGCACAAACCCGCGCTCAGGTCAGCTTGAGCGGTGCCGAACGCCTCATTCCAGACAGCGCCCGGGTTTATGCGCTGACGCTGAACTGGCTACAAGAGCATGGCGATTGGCACTTGCACAGGCTAACCTGGGAATAGGCCCGCCGATCAATTCGTCCAGTTGACCGCAGCACCGCTAGCCGCCGAACGGTTTCACGCCGATCAGCGCGCCATGTAGCCACAGGGCAAAAATCACCCAAGCCACCAGACCCACAACCACCGCCGCTGCATCCATCACGGCCCGGCCTTTGGCATAAGTGACACCGGCCATCCGGTCACGCCGACGCGATACCACGTACAGCACCACCGCCCAGACCAGGAAGCTGCCGAACAGCAGCAGATCAGCCAGGGTTCCGTTGGCAAACAAGTGGGCGACCGCCCAGAACTTGACCCCCAACAACATCGGGTGGCCGACGCGTGCCTTGATGTGCGTGCCTGGAATATAAGTGGCAGCCAGCAAAATAAACGCCGGTACTGTCAACAAGGCTGCCAGGTGGCGCGTCCATACCGGTGATGCCCAGAGCCAGGTCGGATCCAGGCGTGCCTGAGCGTAGCCCCAGACGATCAACAGCAGGCCGAGCAGCGAAGCAACCGCATAGGCGGCCTTGTACGGCAGCAGACCTCGCTTGCTGACCTGTGTCGCCCGCCACTGCGCGGCGAAGAGTCGGGTGGAATGCACCCCAAGAAACAACAGTAGACCAAACACCAAAGCCAGCATGGTTACATCCTTTTGCGTTATACGTTATCAGGGCGCACGGGCGGTGAGGCTTTGCCCGTCGCGCGCATAGAGTATCAGGGCACCGTCCTTAGTGAAATCAAAGCGCTGTAACGAAGCCAGTGCGGCCAGTACGCGCTGCTCCTGCTGCATCAGCGCCGGCGCGCAGGCTTTACGGGTGGTCGCCGCCGCGGACAGCGTCAACCCTTCTCCGCTCAGTTCATAAGCGCCACGATAATTGTTGCAGGAGGCCTGACCGAACAACAGGCCGTCGGGACCGAAATTCACCGTCACATGCGAACGTTCCATGATGCCCGCCTGGCTGATGTCTTCGACGACCCATTCCACGCCCTGAACCAGCCGCAGCGGATCACCACCACAGCCTTGCAGGCTTTGACCAGCATAGGTCAGCTCGACCGTCTGGGGGTAGAGCATGCCGCTCATGTTGTCCGTGCACCGCGTTTCGGTCACCAGCATGTCGACCACCCGCTCGCCATCCGCCGCCCGCACCCGCCGCTGGCTGGTGGATTCAACGGACTGGCTGTAGCTGACCGATTCGATCACGTCTTCCAGGCGGATCAGACTGAGAGCCCCGGCCTGCAGATCGACGCGCCAAACAGGCTCATTGCCGCGGCCGACAAAGGGTTCAATGATCTCACCCGGCGGTACGCACAGCGGATAGCGCTTGGCATGCAGGATCAGGTCAGCGCTATTGCCCCGGCTCCAGAAGCGCGTATCGGGGTCACCCTCGGCTTCAAAGCGGGCGCCGGATGCCGACTCGACCGGTAACAACAGGTGCTTTTCGCCGTTGGCTTCCAGCACCAGCGTATCGCCCTCATAACCGGCACTGACCTGTAGCCGGCCGCACTGCAGGATGCTACTGAACGCAGCCGCGCGGGACGGCAGCAAGGTCACCTGGCCCAACTCCAGCGTGCCAGCCTCGGGGACAATACTGATCGGCTCGGATATCCAGGTGGTACGCTCCCCTTCGATCAATGCTGCCCTGAGCTGGTAGTCGCCGTCGCCGGCAAGATCGTCGGCGCTCAACTCCAGCGCAAACGCCAACGGCACCTGCCGGCCATTCAGGCTGAAGCGTTGCTCGGCAATAATGGCATGGTCGGGCGGATCAGCCGCGGAGACCTTGCGCAGCTCGATCAAGGCCTGACTGTCTGGCGCCAAGGCCACTCTGGGGAGATAAACCAGTTGGCCGCGCAAAACCATCCGACGGTCTCCGGTTGCGGCTGACTGAATCTCAAGAGCCGCGCGTTCAGACACCGGTGGCGCGTCAGTCCTGGCTTCGCCATCGCCGGGTGTGTCAGAACAGCCCCCCAGCAGCAATAGCGCAGCCGTTAACACAGCGCCAGCATTCAAGCGCGTCGGCGAACTTAGCCGCAGGCCAGGAGATAAAGTCATGACGAGGCTCCGCAATCAGGCATTAGTGTGTAAACCCAGACCCTGCCGATACGCTCCTGCGGCCCTGCTTGGGTCCAGCGCTTCCGTCGGTTGATTTCCCTCAGATAGCAGGCCACCATACACTGGCCAATGCCTTTGCCATACCAGCCTCTCTCAGGAATCGTCTCACCCATGCACGACAGGCCAGGATACAAACGCCGATGGTCATTGCTGCTAGTACTGCTGGCCGCTGTGGGGGTGCTGATGGCAGGCGCGGTTTTTCTGCCTATCGAGATCGGCGTCCTCTGGCGCTGGGGCGCAGAGATGGCGGGTCACCCCCTGGCAGTGATTGGTATAGTCGTGGTCATGGCACTGCTGATGAGTTTCGGCCTGCCCGGCAGCCTGTGTTTCTGGCTTATCGCGCCCTTTCATGCGCCCTTGCTGAGTATCAGCATGCTGTTGGTAGGCAGCGTTGCCGGCGCCATGGGCGCATATCGACTGGGCAAAGGCCTGGGTGACACCTGGCAACCCGGCAAGCTGGCCAGGCAGGTACTCAGCCTGCTAGGCAAACGTAGCGACTTTCTGCTGCAGTGCGCATTGCGCATATTGCCGGGTTTCCCCCACGCGTTCATCAATCTGGCCGGCGGCGTGCTCCGCCTGCCGTTCGGCGCTTTCTGTTTCGCCGCCTTTGT
>JAWOGT010000315.1:0-12312 GCA_046496585.1 Halopseudomonas sp. | reverse complement strand
TTCACATAATCAAAACCGAAGGTCAGGTTGTTTTGAAATCCAAGAACAGGACTCTGAATGAGAAACTGGGGCGATGCGATTATTGTGACAATATTCGTAATGCCTGTATAAAAAGACGCCTTATCGGGTTAAGGATATCTGTGTCTATCTGAAATACGGAGAAGCACTGGAATTGCACCTTCTGCTTCCGGAAAAGGTGGCCAGCCCGGCAGAAAAAATTCTTAGGCCGTTAAAAGACCGTCGAATCCAGGATGTCCGGGATCTTGTCAAAAGGATCGGAAAGATTGAACAACTCGGCATTCCGGTTACCATTTATCCGGATGCCGAGGAATACATCCACCAGGTATTGTATCAGGACCGGGTAAGAAAAAAGATCGAGCAAATTCGAAAGGACCCGAAAAACCATCCCCTTCGCACATCGTTGTTAAAAACCGAATTGTTGCCTTATCAATTGGACGGAATTGCTTTCGCCGCTGGCGCCGGCAGGGCGATCATCGCCGATGATATGGGCCTTGGAAAGACCATCCAGGGTATCGGCGTTGCGGAATTGTTATCCAAAGACGTTGATATATCCAGGGTCCTTATCGTTTGCCCGGCTTCTCTCAAATCCCAGTGGCGGCTGGAAATCAAACGGTTCAGCGATTTGAAAACCTTGTTGCAGTCAGCGGATCGCTGGGAGGGTGAGCGCATCGGACACCGGCGCAGCGGTGAGCTGTATCCGCAGTGGATGCAACTGGCAGTGGTGCGCGACAGCAGTGGCACCATCAGCCATTATGTCGGGTTCTTTGCGGACCTGAGCGTGCATCGCCAGACTGAAGCGCAGTTGCAGTATCTGACCACCCACGATGCCCTGACGCAGCTGGCCAACCGCAACATGTTCACCCAGCGGCTGCAGGAAGCGACTTCCCGCGCGCGCCAGACCGGCAGCACGCTGGCGTTGATGCATGTGGATCTGGACCGCTTCAAGTACATCAACGACACGCTGGGTCACAAGGTTGCCGATGAGCTGCTGCAACAAGTTGCGCGGCGCCTGCGCGAGCTGACGCCGGAGTCCGACTCACTGGCGCGGCTGTCTGCCGACGAGTTTGTCATCATCATCGAACACGATACCCAGCAGGCGCAGCTCGAACAGCGCGCCAATCAGGTGCTGGAAGTGCTGCGCCAGCCAGTCACGATTGGCGAACATGAGCTGATCATTACCGCCTCTGTCGGCCTCAGCCAGTTCCCGAAAACCGCGCACGACAATCTGCTGCTGATTACCCAGGCCAATCAGGCCATGCAACACGCCAAACACCTCGGCGGCAATGGCTTCCAGTTCTTTACCGACAACCTGCAGGCCTGCGGTCTGGACCGCCTGCAATTGGAGAACCAGCTGCGCAAAGCACTGGAAGACGACCAACTGGTGGTGCACTACCAGCCCAAATTGCACCTGGCCACTGACCAGATCGGCGCTGCCGAAGCCCTGGTACGCTGGCAACATCCCGAACGCGGCCTGGTCATGCCCGCGCAGTTCATCGACATTGCCGAAGAAACCGGCATGATCATCGCGCTCGGCGATGCCGTCCTGGTCAAGGCGTGTCAGCAGGCGTCCGAGTGGTATCACTATGGGCCGACACCGATACGCGTGGCGGTCAACCTGTCGGTACAACAGTTACGCCAGACTCATTTTGCCGAACGGATCGCGCAGATTCTCGCCAACGTCAATCTGCCGGCAGAGATGCTCGAACTGGAGCTGACCGAAAGCATGCTGCTCGAGCACCTCGACGCGGTGACGGAAAACCTCGCCAGTTTGCAGGCCATGGGCATCACGCTGGCGATCGACGACTTCGGCACCGGCTACTCGTCGCTGGCCTACCTGAAGCGCTTCCCGATCAGCACACTGAAGATTGACCGGGCGTTTATCAGCGAGCTGAATGAATTCGGTGACGATAATGCCGCTGACCACGATGCGGCGATTGTCCGCGCCATCATCGCCATGGCCCACAGCCTGAACATGATGGTGGTCGCCGAGGGGGTTGAGACGGCCGGGCAATTGAACTTTCTGAAGCGACACGGTTGCGATGAAGTGCAGGGCTACCTGATCAGCCGGCCACTCGCGGCCAGTGGCGTCACCGCCCTGCTAGTGGAACACGCCGAAGCTCAGGTGCCGGTGCTGTCTTAGCTCTGGCTCTGGCCGGCCACGTCTTCAGCAGCCTGGGCACAGCGCCGCTAGCGGTCGTCCAGCCAGGCATGCCCGAGCCGGTCCAGCAGGCTGTCTGCGGCTTCGGGTCCCCAGCTGCCGGCGGCATAGCGTTTCGGTGAGCGGTAGCAGTCCTGCCAGCTCTGAATGATCGGATCGACCCAGCGCCAGGCCGCGGCTATCTCGTCACGGCGCATAAACAGGGTCGCGTCACCCTCGATCACATCCAGCAGCAATCGCTCGTAGGCGTCCCAGCGGCGATGCTTGAACGCCTCGGCAAAGTTCAGATCCAACTCGACTTCCTGCAGTGCCATGCCGTGCCCGGGGGTCTTGGCCATCAGGGATAGACTGATACTTTCATCGGGTTGCAGGCGAATCACCAGCCGATTGTGGGCGGGCTGGTTTCTACCGCCAAACAAGCCGTAGGGGATGGATTTGAACTGGATGACGATTTCCGACTTGCGTTGTGCCAGCGCCTTGCCGGTGCGCAGGTAAAAGGGCACGCCGGCCCACCGCCAGTTGTCTACCTCGGCCTTGAGGGCAACGAAGGTTTCGGTATTGCTATCGTGGTCGACGCTCTTTTCGAAGTAATAGGCCGGCAGTTTCTCGCCCCCGCGCTGGCCATCGGAATATTGCCCACGCACGGTCGTGTCTTGGACATCCATGCCGGTGATCGGCCGCAGTGCTTCGAGTATTTTCAGCTTCTCATTACGCACGGCCTCGGGTTCGAAATGCACCGGGGCTTCCATGGCCACCAGACAAAGCAATTGCAGCAGATGGTTTTGCACCATATCGCGCATGGCGCCGGCGTGGTCGTAATACGCCCCGCGGTTTTCCACGCCGACCGTTTCCAGCACGCTGATCTGCACGTGATCAATGTGCGCATTGCGCCACAGCGGCTCGAACAGGGCGTTGCCAAAACGCAGCGCCAGCAGGTTTTGTACCGTTTCCTTGCCCAGATAGTGGTCAATACGAAACACCCGCGCTTCATCGAACACGCTGCCAATCCCGTCGTTGATCGCATTGGCGGTCTTCAGGCTTTGCCCGAGGGGTTTTTCCAGCACAATGCGTGAACGCCCGTCGGTCAGGCCGACCGACGCCAGGTGCTCGGCGGTGGCAGCAAACAGGCTGGGAAAGGTCGCCAGATAAAACAGCCGCACCCGATCGGGTTGGGTCCCGAGCGCCTTGGCCAGCTTGGGGAATTCCACCCGCTGGCTGACGTCCAGGCTCATGTAGTCAATGCGTTCAGCAAACGTGACCCAGCTCTGCTGATCAAAATCGCCCTGGGCCACATACTGGCTGACATGCCGCTGCACCAGTTGGTGATAGGCCTGCGGCTCATGCCGCGCACGCGCCAGCGCCAACACCCGGGTCGCCGGATGCAGATGATTGTCACGGTGCAGGTAATACAGCGCAGGCAACAACTTGCGCAGCGCCAGATCACCCGTCCCGCCAAACACGACAATGTCACACGGCATGCGCTGTTGCGAAGGCACAGTGCTTCTCCTGATATGGTTTCTGCCGATCAAGGCGCAGACGGGTTTTTTGTAGTATAACTACAAGAATCGGTCTCCCAGATCCTCAGACTAACATGAAGCCACCGTGAATCTGCTCCAACATATCGCCGCCAGTCGTCTTCTGCTCCGCAAGTCCGAGCTGAAGGTGGCTGACCATGTCCTTGGCCATGCCGCTCTGGTCATGCACTCGTCCATGGCCGATCTGGCGCGGGAGGTGGGTGTCAGTGAACCGACCATCGTGCGCTTCTGCCGGGCCATAGGTTGCACCGGTTTTCAGGATCTCAAGTTGCGCCTGGCGCAGAGCCTGGCGGCGGGGGCGAGCTTCGGGCAGTTTTCCATCAGTGAAGACGACAACACCGACCAGCTCTCGCACAAGATCTTTGACACGACCTTGGCAACCTTGATGGAGGTGCGTGAAAGCCTCGACCCGCTGCGGCTGGAGCAGGCGATTGTCGCTCTCAGCGTGGCCCGCCGCGTCGAGTTCTACGGCTTCGGCGCATCCGGCGCAGTGGCCAGCGACGCGCAGCACAAGTTTTTCCGCCTGCAGGTGTCCACTGCGGCCTATTCCGACCCGCATATGCAGGCCATGTCTGCGGTAACGCTGGGGCCACAGGATGTGGCCGTGGCCATTTCGCAAACCGGGCGCACCAAGGATCTGTTGCATTCCGCCGCGCTGGTCGCAGAAACCGGTGCGACACTGATCTGCCTGTGCCCCAGCCATACCCCGCTGGCGGAGTTGGGCAGCATTCATATCGCCATTGATGTGACCGAGGACACCGACATCTACACGCCGCTGTCCTCACGCATTGCGCATCTGGTGGTGATTGACGTGCTGGCCATGGGCATGGCCATGCGCCGCGGACCGGAACTGGTCAACCATCTGAAGAACGTCAAACGCAGTCTGCGCAGCCTGCGCCTGACGCACAAGGCCGGCCCACGCAGTGCTGATCCGCCTGGCTG
Organism: Halopseudomonas sp.; assembly: GCA_046496585.1. Classification (GTDB taxonomy): domain Bacteria; phylum Pseudomonadota; class Gammaproteobacteria; order Pseudomonadales; family Pseudomonadaceae; genus Halopseudomonas. Next base: position 7,656 of record JAWOGT010000315.1, on the reverse strand, counting down.
AGTAGCCGCTTGCCGCAGGCCCTGGCAACAAGCAGACCATCCAGTGCAATAGCCCTCAAGGCGCGGCTGGCGTTGACCGCCTGTTGGCCGACAACCCGTTCAGCAGTACGCTAAAATGGCTCGCGACTGAAACCAGCCCCGCCTAACCTGAGAGACAACCCATGCCCATCGCCATGGCCCGCCACATTCTGGTCAAGACCGAAACCGAAGCCGCCCAGCTGAAGAAGCGCTTGGCAGCGGGTGAAGCTTTTGATCTTCTGGCGAAAAAATATTCCACCTGCCCGTCGAAGAAGCGCGGCGGCGATCTTGGCGAGATCAAACCCGGGCAAATGGTCCGGGCGATAGATCAGATCATCTTCAAAAAGCCTTTGAAGCAGATTCACGGTCCGGTGAAAACCCCGTTCGGTTACCACCTGGTGCAGATCTTTTTCCGCAATTGAGCCCACCCCCCGGGCGCTACCCGTAGCGCCCCTCCGCCTGCGCCTGCCGTGCCGGACCAGCCGGCAACCTCCTCGTCTCAAGGGCCAAATGATTTTTCCAGGAACCACCCGGGGTGTTTGATCATCATAGCTCTACTGGTTTACCCGTAAGGCGGAGAAAGCATGACCCGAGTATTGATCGTGGAAGATGAAGAGCTGATTGGGATGTTGCTGGAGGAGATGCTGATCAATCGTGGTTTTGAGGTCATTGGTCGTGCCACTACGCTGCAGGAGTCGCACAACATGCTCGGCTCAGCCCAGGTGGATGTCGCTCTGCTGGATGTCAGCCTGCATGGCGAACCGGTGTTTCCGCTGGCGCTGGAATTGCTGCAGCGCAAAATCCCTTTTGTCTTTACCACCGGCTACGGTGCTGCCGGTCTCCCCCCTGAATGGCAGGCTCATCCGGTGTTTTGCAAACCTTACAATATGCAGGAATTAACCGTGAAATTGGCGCAACTGACCGCACAGCCGAGTTGACTGATGTCGCTGAACAGTCACGCAGAACAATACAGACCCCATGCATAACAACCTGAATAATGTCTTTCTCGCCGGCGGCGGCGAAATGGGCCAAGCCATCCGAAACCGCGCCTGGGCACAGACCGCCCTGGGTGCGCCTGGCACCTGGCCGCAGGCGCTGGGCACTGCCGTGAGCATTGTTCTGGGCTCCAGCCAGCCCATGTTCGTGGTCTGGGGGCCGCAGCTGACGCTGCTGTATAACGACGCTTACGCCGAGATCCTCGGCGATAAACACCCCCACGCGCTGGGCCAGCCGCTGCTGCAGGTGTGGTCCGAGGTGCGTGACGATCTCGAACCCATCATCGAACAGACTTACGCCGGCACGGCGGTGCATATGAACGATATCACGCTGATCATGAACCGCCGCGGCTACCCGGAGGAAACCCACTTTTCCTTTTCCTACACCCCCTTGCGTGATGACAGCGGCAAGATCGCTGGCATCTTCTGCCCCTGTGCGGAAATCACCTCACGTGTGCTGTCGGAAAGACGCGTTGCCGCAGCAGCGCTCAGGCAGCGGCGGCTGTTCGAGCGGGCCCCCGGCTTCATCGCCATTATCAGTGGCCCGGAGCACACCTTCGAATTTGTTAACCATGCGTTCACCACGCTGGTCGGCGCCCGCGCCTTTATCGGCGCCCGGGTCCGCGAGGTGATCCCGGAGCTGACCGGCCAGGGCTTTTTTGAATTACTCGATCAGGTCTACGAAAGCGGTGAGCGGGTCGTGTCCTCGGGCGCTCCGATCCGCCTGCAGCGCTTGCCGTCGGCTGCTCTGGATCAGCGCTTTGTCGACTTCGTTTACGAGCCGGTACGTGCGGATGATGGCCACATCACCGGTATTTTTGTTCAGGGCTACGACGTCACGTCCGCCTACCGCTCGCACGAAGCACTGCGCGCCAGCGAGGGCCGGTATATCGCCCAGAGCCAGGTGCTGCGTGAAATCAACGACACCCTGGAGCAGCGCGTTGCCGAGCGCACCGCCGAGCGTGACCGGGTATGGCATAACTGCCGCGACCTGCTGGCCATCGTCGGACCCAACGGGCACTTTCGCGCTACCAACCCGGCCTGGGCAGCGGTGCTCGGCTACGCCCCTGAGCAGCTAGCGGGTCGGCATTTTCTCGACTTCATGCACCCGGACGATGCTGCCGTGTCCAGCGACGCCTTCAACCGGGCCATTGCTGGCGGCAACCTGACTGATTTCGAGCAGCGGATCCTGCACCGCGATGGCTCTCCCCGCTGGGTCACCTGGTATACCTCCACCGCAGGGGATTCGCTGTATGCCTATGGCCGGCATGTCACCGCAGAGAAGTTGCAGTCGGAAGCGTTGTTGCGCACCGAAGAGCAACTGCGGCAATCGCAAAAAATGGAAGCGGTTGGCCAACTGACCGGCGGTATCGCGCATGATTTCAATAACATCCTCACCGGTATCATGGGCTCGTTGGAGCTGATGCAGATGCGCATCAACCAGGGCCAGCCGGAGTCGATCAATCGCTACGTGAAAACCGCGATGGAGTCCTCGCAACGGGCAGCCGCACTGACCCATCGACTGCTGGCGTTCGCCAGGCGCCAGCCGCTGGATCCCAAGCCAGTGAACGCCGCCAGCCTGATTGATGATATGCGCCAGCTGCTCAACAGCACCGTAGGCGAAAGCTACACACTTGAGTTTGTCGTGGCCGATCAGCTGTGGACCACGCTGTGCGATCCTTACCAGCTGGAAAGCGCCATCCTCAATATCGTGCTGAATGCGCGCGATGCGATGCCCGAGGGTGGCCAGCTGACCATTGCCGCCAACAACAGCGCCAGCGACCACCGCCCGCAGCACAAAAAGCCTGGCGAAGAGTATGTCCTGATCAGCATTGGCGATACCGGCATTGGCATGTCGCCACGCACCCAACAGCAGGCCACCGAGCCGTTCTTCACCACCAAACCCCAGGGGCAGGGTACCGGGCTGGGACTGTCCATGGTCTATGGCTTTGTGAAGCAGAGCGAGGGCCATCTGGAAATTCTATCCCAGGAGGGCCATGGCTCGACCATCAATATCTACCTGCCACGCCATGCAGAGAAGCTCTCGATCGAGCCCGAGCTGGCTGACAAGCCCCGGGCCGATCTCAGGTCCGGGCTCAGGGTCCTGCTGGTCGAAGACGAACCGGTCATCCGCGCCATGGCAGCCGAGCTGCTGCACGATCTTGGCTGCCAGGTACTTGAGGCGCCCGACGGGCTGGCCGGACTGGCCATGTTGCGCCAGCACCAGCAGATCGACCTGCTGATTACCGACATCGGCTTGCCCGGGCTCGACGGCTACAAGCTGGCTGACCAGGCGCTGATCGAACAACCGATGCTCAAGGTGCTGCTGATCACCGGCTACGCGGAGAAGGCCACGCCGGCTCACGGGTTCATGCGCCCGGGCATGGAAATGCTGACCAAGCCGTTCACCGTCAGCACCCTGAGAAGCCGGGTCCAAGGCATCATGCAACACGCCTGAGAGCCTCGATCGTCGAATTCAACGCCGCCAGCTAGGCAGGGTGGGACAGGATGGCATCCAGCAGACCGGGAAAACGACCGTCCAGCTCCGTGCGCCGCAATGAGTTCATGTGCGTGGTGCCCACACCCTGGGTCATGACCAGCCCGGCATCGCGCAGCACCCGAAAATGGTGGGACATGCTCGATTTGGGGCGGCCGCCGTCCAGCTGGCCGCAACTGGCCTGCGGCACACTGGCCAACTGGCGGACGATCTCAAGGCGTACGGGATCACTGAGCGCGTACAGCACGCGCTCGAGCACAAAGTCATTCGCAGCAGGATGTTTGAAAGGTCGCATGGGCTGAATAATACACGCCGATTTGCCATTCATCTATAGTTCTAATATTATCGAACAACTGAACCAAGCTTATTCCACTGGAGATACCATGTCCGCACTCTTTCAACCCTTCAGCCTGAAGGACATCACCCTACGCAACCGCATCGCTGTACCGCCGATGTGCCAGTACTCGGCGACTGACGGCCTGATCAATGACTGGCATCAGGTGCATCTCGCCGCACTGGCGCGCGGCGGTGCCGGCCTGGTCATCGTTGAGGCCACGGCCGTTGCTCCAGAAGGCCGCATCACCCCCGGTTGCGCCGGTATCTGGAACGACCATCTGGCCGAAGCCTTTGCCCCGGCGGTACACGCGATCAAGGCAGCAGGCTCGGTGCCTGGCATCCAGATCGCCCACGCCGGCCGCAAAGCCAGCGCCAACCGCCCCTGGGAAGGCGACGATCACATCGCCAGCAGCGACTCGCGCGGCTGGCAGACCATCGCACCCTCGGCCATCGCCTTCGGCGCCCATTTGGCGAAAACTCCCGAGGCCATGACGCTGGAGGATATTGCCCGGGTGCGTGATGACTTCGTGGCTGCCGCTCGGCGTGCGCTGGCCGTCGGTTTTGAGTGGTTGGAGCTGCATTTTGCCCACGGCTATCTGGGCCAAAGTTTCTTCTCGGAACACAGCAATCAACGCACAGACGCCTACGGTGGTAATGCCGAGAAGCGTGGCCGCTTCCTGCGCGAGACCTTCGCTGCCGTGCGCGAGGTATGGCCTGCGCATCTGCCGCTGACCATCCGCTTTGGCGTACTCGAGTTCGATGATCGCGACGAACAAACCCTGATCGAGTCTATCGATCTGACCAAGCAGCTGAAAGCCGATGGCCTGGACATGATCAGCGTCAGCATTGGCTTCAGCATTCCCGACAGCAAGATCCCCTGGGCGCCTGGTTTCATGGGTCCGATAGCCGAGCGCGTGCGCCGCGAAGTGGGCATTCCGGTGTCTTCCGCCTGGGGCTTTGGCGAGCCGCAGATTGCTGAAAAAGCCGTCAAGGACGGCCAGCTCGATCTGGTGATGGTCGGCAAGGCGCATCTGGCCAATCCGCACTGGAGTTACTTCGCCGCCCGTGAACTGGGCATCGACAAGCCGTCCTGGACCCTGCCCGCACCTTACGCACACTGGCTCGAGCGCTACTGAGTCCACTGTCGGGCTGAGCTTTTCCCGCGCCTGATTCAACAACCTGGCTCAGCAACCTAGCCCAGCGCCAATCGGCGCTGGCGCTGATCAGGCCAGATAGAACACCGGTTTGCTCAGCTGCAGGCCGAGTCCAGCTCTGAGGGCGGCGCCGGTATCCAGGTGACCGTCACTCTTGGCCAAGGCAACAACCCCCCCAGGCCGTCATCCGACGGACAGCCCTGTCACTTGCATCGCATAGCCAGTATAATGCGCGGCCCGCTTTACTGCTGCGCGACTAGCGCCCCCGTCTGCGGCCACTCCATTTGCTCTTCGCAGGACTCCATTGTGATCTCTACCGCCAATATCACCATCCAATTCGGTGCCAAGCCGCTATTCGAGAACGTATCTGTCAAATTCGGCGGAGGTAACCGGTATGGTCTGATCGGCGCCAATGGCTGCGGCAAAACCACGTTCATGAAAATCCTCGGTGGCGACCTTGAGCCCTCCGGCGGCCAGGTCATGCTGGAGCCCAATGTGCGTTTGGGCAAGCTGCGCCAGGATCAGTTCGCCTACGAAGAATACACCGTGTTGAACACCGTGATCATGGGTCATGAAGAGCTGTGGAAGGTGCATGCCGAGCGCGACCGCATCTACTCCTTGCCCGAAATGAGCGAAGACGACGGCATGAAGGTCGCCGACCTGGAAACTGAATTTGCCGAAATGGACGGTTACACCGCCGAATCGCGCGCCGGCGAATTATTGCTGGGCCTGGGTATCCCTCTCGAGCAGCACAACGGCCCGATGAGCGAGGTTGCGCCCGGCTGGAAGCTGCGCGTGCTGCTGGCCCAGGCGCTGTTTTCCAATCCGGAAGTACTGCTGCTGGACGAACCGACCAACCACCTGGATATCAACACCATCCGCTGGCTGGAAAGTATTCTGACCATGCGCAATAGCACCATGATCATCATTTCCCACGACCGGCACTTTCTCAACAGTGTGTGCACGCACATGGCCGACCTGGATTACGGCGAACTGCGGCTGTTCCCCGGCAACTACGACGAGTACATGATGGCCGCGACCCAGGCCCGCGAGCGCCTGCTGTCGGACAATGCCAAGAAGAAAGCGCAGATTGCCGAACTGCAAACCTTCGTCAGCCGTTTCTCGGCCAACGCTTCCAAGGCCAAGCAGGCGACCAGCCGGGCCAAGCAGATCGACAAGATCCAGCTCGACGAGGTCAAGCCCTCGAGCCGTATCAGCCCGTTTATTCGCTTCGAGCAGACCAAGAAGCTGCACCGCCAGGCGGTGATCCTGGACCGGGTCAGCCAGGGCTTTGACGGCGAGACGCTGTTCAAGAACCTGAGCCTGCAGATCGAAGCCGGTGAACGCGTAGCCATCATCGGCCCCAACGGCATCGGCAAGACCACGCTGCTGCGGACCCTGGTAGGTGAAATGCAGCCACAAAGTGGCTCGGTCAAGTGGGCTGAAAGTGCCGACCGGGGCTATTTTGCCCAGGAACATGCCGATGATTTCAAGAACGACTGGACGCTGTTCGACTGGATGACGCAATGGACTACCGGCGGCGAACAGCTGGTACGCGGCACCCTGGGGCGCATGCTGTTTTCCAACGATGACATCCTCAAATCGGTGAAGGTGATTTCCGGTGGCGAGCAGGGCCGCATGCTGTTTGGCAAACTGATCCTGCAGAAAGCCAACGTCCTGATCATGGATGAACCGACCAACCACCTGGATATGGAATCCATCGAAGCGCTGAACCTGGCGCTGGAAAACTACCCCGGCACGCTGGTCTTTGTCAGCCACGACCGCGAATTCGTCAGTTCGCTGGCCACGCGCGTCATCGAGCTGTCGGAAAACGGCGTGACCGACTTCAACGGCAGTTACGACGATTATCTGCGTGACCTGGGTGTCGCCGTCTGAGCCTCAACTGCCCAGCAGTTGCAGCAGATAACGGCTATCGAGCAGCACCCAGTCCAGCCAGAATAGCTGGTGGGCGACGATGATCAGCCAGCATAGCTGCTGATAGCTGGCCTTACGGGTCTTGTGGCGCAGCACCTGCTGGGCCACCAGCGCCCCCGGCCACCCTCCCAACAGCTCCGACAGATGCAGCAGCTTTTCCGGCGTGCGCTGCAACGACTGTTCGGCTGCGCGCTTGTCTGACCAGTACAGAAACACACTCACCAGACTGACTCCAGCGTAAGCGGCCAGCGGCAGCAGCCAGCCCTGCTGGTTGAGCATCGCCACTGAGCCGATCAGCGGCAGACTGCACAGCGCCAGCCACAGCAGCAGTTTGGGCCATCCGTGTTGTATGCCCGAGGAGCGCCGATCTGCAGCGCTGCGGTCGCGATTTTTAGTCATCGGACCATGGGCTCGGACCCTGCGCATAAACCACACTCAGCACCTCGCAACCCGCCATAATCGAGCAATATCGCCAGCCCGTGCCTGCAGCTGGGCAGCCGCATCAGCCATCGCCTCGTGCAGCTGCATCGGTCCTGGGGTCAGACTGAAAGCGGCGTCAATACCCGCTGCGTAGAGCCGCTGATAGCCCTCGCCCAGGCTCCCCGCCAGCGCAATCACCGGCACGACCGCCGCCTGGGCAAGACGGGCTACGCCGACAGGCGTTTTACCGTGCAGACTCTGGCCGTCCAGCCGGCCTTCACCGGTAATAACCAGATCAGCA
>JAWOGT010000122.1:0-4201 GCA_046496585.1 Halopseudomonas sp. | reverse complement strand
GCCTGACGGCGCAAGAAGGCTGGAATATCCAGATAATCCAGGTCTTCCGCGGGCTGGTTCAGCCGCGCTGCTGCGGCACTGTTGCCCTGCCCGGTATTGCGCATCACGGTCGGACGATCCAGGTCACGGTAGTTTGGCGCCATGCCTTCGGCCGACTGCTGGCGGCTGGAGGCTGAATTGGCGCTGGTGTTGTCAATCACCTTGACTGGCTTGTCCGTCTTGGCGCCCAGGCCGGTAGCCACTACGGTCACGCGCAACTCGTCACGCAGCTCGGGGTCGATCACGGTACCCACGACCACGGTAGCGGTATCGGACGCGAACTCTTCGACGGTGTTACCCACTTCAGAGAACTCACCCAGGGACAAGTCCGGACCGGCGGTAATGTTGACCAGAATACCGCGTGCGCCCATCAGGTTCACGTCTTCCAGCAGCGGGCTGCGAATGGCCGCTTCTGCTGCCTCGCGGGCACGGTTCGGGCCGCTGGCGTGGCCGGTACCCATCATGGCCATACCCATTTCGCTCATCACGGTTTTCACGTCGGCGAAGTCAACGTTGATCATACCCGGACGCATGATCAGGTCAGCAATACCCTGCACGGCGCCGAGCAGTACGTCGTTGGCCTTGCTGAACGCCGCCAGCAGGCTGGCGTCTTTACCCAGTACGGTCAGCAGCTTTTCGTTGGGGATAGTGATCAACGAATCGACGTGCTGGCTGAGCTCGCGAATGCCTTCTTCGGCAATCTGCATGCGCTTGCGGCCTTCAAACGGGAACGGCTTGGTGACCACGGCTACGGTCAGGATGCCCATTTCACGCGCCACTTCGGCGACGATCGGCGCCGCACCGGTACCGGTACCACCACCCATGCCGGCGGTAATGAACACCATGTCGGCGCCCCGCAGCACTTCGGCGATACGCTCGCGATCTTCCATCGCGGCTTCCCGGCCGATCAGCGGATTAGCGCCGGCGCCCAGGCCTTTGGTCACGTTCGGGCCGAGTTGCAGGATGGTCCGCGCGCTGATGTTTTTCAGTGCCTGGGCGTCGGTATTGGCGCAGATGAATTCAACGCCTTCGACATTGTTGATCACCATGTGCTGCAGGGCATTACCGCCACCACCGCCAACACCGACGACTTTGATAACCGCGTTTTGCGGAACGTTATCGATTAATTCAAACATGGCCCATCTCCTTGAGAACTGTCTCGTTTCGTTTCGGTTCGTTTCATACACGTTTGCTCGCTTGCGCGAGGCCATGCCCGCTTTAGAGCGGGTCTATTAAAAATTACCTTTGAACCAGCGCTTTACCTTCAACAGCGATGATTCCTTGCTCTGTTCTGAATTGCTCGCCGCCAACGCGTGATGCCGATTGCCGTAATGCAGCAGGCCCACGCTGGTGGCGTAAATCGGGTTGCGCAGCACATCGGTCAGGCCCTTGAACTCCTGGGGCATCCCCAGGCGTACCGGCATGTGGAAGATTTCCTCGGCCAGCTCGACCGCGCCTTCCATCTTCGAGGTGCCGCCGGTCAAGACGATGCCGGCGGGGATCATGTCCTCGAACCCGGAACGCCGTACTTCGGCCTGAATCAGCGTGAACAGCTCGTCGTAACGCGGCTCGACCACTTCGGCCAGGGCCTGACGTGACAAGTCACGTGGCGGCCGCTCGCCGACACTCGGCACCTTGATGGTTTCTTCCGGGCCGGCCAGCTTGGCCAGCGCGCAGGCGTAGCGAATCTTGATCTCTTCGGCGTATTGGGTCGGTGTGCGCAACGCCATGGCGATGTCGTTGGTGACCTGGTCGCCGGCAATCGGGATCACCGCGGTGTGGCGGATCGCGCCTTCGGTGAAGATCGCGATGTCGGTGGTGCCGCCGCCGATATCGACCATGCACACGCCCAGCTCTTTCTCGTCTTCGGTCAGCACCGCGTAGCTGGAGGCCAGTTGCTCGAGGATCACATCCTCGACTTCCAGGCCGCAGCGGCGGATGCATTTTTCAATGTTCTGCACCGCGTTCAGCGCGCAGGTGACCAGATGCACCTTGGCCTCCAGCCGCACGCCGGACATGCCCAGCGGCTCGCGCACGCCTTCCTGGTTATCGATCACATATTCCTGCGGCAGAATGTGCAGAACCTTCTGGTCCGCCGGTATCGCCACCGCCTGACCGGCATCCAGCACCCGCTCGATATCGGCCTGGGCCACTTCACGATCGCGAATGGCGACGATGCCGTGGGAATTCAGGCTACGGATGTGATTACCGGCAATACCGGCGAACACCGAGTGAATCTGGCAGCCGGCCATCAACTCGGCTTCTTCGATGGCGCGCTGAATCGACTGCACGGTGGATTCGATATTGACCACCACGCCTTTCTTCAAGCCGCGTGAAGGGTGCGTGCCGATACCGACAATCTCCACCTGACCGTCTGCGCCGATCTCGCCGACCAGTGCCACGACCTTGGATGTGCCGATGTCGAGCCCGACAATCATTCTGCTACCCTGCTTGCTTGCCATAAGATCCGCTTACTCCCCCGTTGAAGCTTGTGCGGCCGGCTCACGCCAGGCCACTGCCATTGCATTGCTGTAGCGCAGATCAACCCGCGCTATCTGTTCCCGGTATTCGGACAGCATGAGCTGATCGATGGTCAGGAACCGTTGCATCTTGTCGACCAGTTTGTCCCGCCCGAGCAGCACCTGCATGCCGTCCTGGGTGGTCAGAAACCAGCTGCCGCGCTCGCGCAGCTCCAGCTCGGCAACGCCCAGGCCGTAGGGCCGCAGCAGGCGATTGAACTGCTGGTAATACTGCATGACCCGGCGCTGGGCGCGTTGCGGCCCGGACAGCTGCGGCAGGTCGGCAAAGCGGCTGATGTCCTCGGGACTGAATTCCTTGCCCTCGTTATTCAGCAGGGCACTGCTGCCCCAGCGTGCTACCGGCATCTGTTCATCCAGGTGCACAATCAATTGATCCGGCCAGACCCGGGTCACCGACGCCCGCGCGACCCAGGGCATCGCCGCCAGATCGGAACGCATTGCGCCCAGATCGATACCCAGAAAGCTCTCGTTCAGGTACGGCTGGATCACCGCCTGCACCGCAGCCGGATCCATGTACTGCAACTCGCCCTGCACGCTGACCAGATCAATCGGGCGGTCGGCCAACGGCCACAGGCGGCTGCCCAATTCGTACAGCCCGACGCCCAGTGCCAACAGCAAGATCGGCCAGAGCAGCTGCTGGACGCGCGGCGAGACCCCGCCCAAGCGCGGCTTGCGCAGGCTCAGCTTTGGCCAGACAAACGGGGCCGGCGGAGTCACACGCACGGCGCCGCGGCTGGACGCGCTGCGTCTGGCCTTGGCCTTGCCGGCGTGTGGATCTCTGATCTTGGCCCCGAGCATCGGGTCTTCCTCAGTAACGGGCGCTGGCAAGGATCGCCAGCACCAGATCGGTGAATGTCATACCGGCCGCCGCCGCCGCCATTGGCACCAGGCTGTGATCGGTCATGCCGGGTACGGTATTGACTTCCAGCAGGTAGAACTGCCCGGCTTCATCCTGCATCACGTCCACCCGACCCCAACCACGACAGGCCACGGCATTGAAGGCTTGCAGGCACAGCTCAGCGAGCTCGGCCTCACGCTCTTCAGTCAGCCCGCAGGGGCAGATGTACTGGGTATCATTGGTTAGGTACTTGGCTTCATAGTCATAGAAGGTGTGCGGCGTGCGCAGGCGAATGGCCGGCAGGGCACGGCCGTCGAGTATCGCGACGGTAAATTCAGCGCCGCTAATCCACTTTTCCACCAGCGCCACATCGTCGTACTGCTGGGCGGTGGCCCAGGCCTGCTCGAGCTGCGCGACACTATCAACTTTCGCCATGCCGATGCTCGAGCCCTCATGCAGCGGCTTGACGATCAAGGGCGTGCCCAGCGTATCGACCAGCGCCTGGCAGTCCGCTTCGGCGCGCACGACGCCGTAGGCGGGGGTGGACAGCCCGAGGCTCTGCCAGACCAGCTTGGTACGCAGCTTGTCCATGCCCAGCGCCGAAGCCATCACGCCACTGCCGGTGTAAGGCAATTGCAGGCTTTCCAGCAGGCCCTGCAGGCTGCCGTCTTCGCCGCCGCGGCCGTGCAGGGCAATAAATACCCGGTCGGGCCGCTGACTGATCAGCTGCGCGGCCAGATCGACACCAGCATCGATGCCATAGGCATCCACACCGGCGCCCTGC
>JAWOGT010000075.1:0-3858 GCA_046496585.1 Halopseudomonas sp. | reverse complement strand
CAGCGGGCGACCACTCTGTTTCTGGATCCGCAGCAACCAATAGACCTGGCAACCTATAGCCAGTTATCCGACCTGGGCTTTCGGCGCAGTGGTGACCACCTCTACCGCCCCCATTGCCAGGCCTGTTCCGCGTGCATTGCCTCGCGCATTGCAGTGGATGATTTCGAGCCCACCCAGCAGCAAAGGCGAATCATCAAACGCAACCGCGACCTGCGCATCAGCGCTCACCCTCCGGCCCTGACCGATGAAATATATCAGCTGTATGCGCGCTATATAGAATCAAGGCATCAGGACGGCGACATGTATCCGCCCAGTCGCGCGCAATTTGCCTCCTTCCTGGTCCGCGACTGGCCCTTCAGCCTGTTTTACCAGTTCCGCCTGGGCGATGAGCTGGTTGCCATCGCGGTAACCGACCAGATGCACAACGGCCTGTCAGCGGTTTACACGTTTTACGCCCCCGAGCACGCCCGCCGCAGCCTGGGGCGTTACGCGATCCTCTGGCAAATCGAGCAGGCACGGCGCCAGCATCTGCACGCCGTGTATCTCGGTTACTGGATCAAGGGCTGTCGAAAAATGAGCTACAAGACCGAGTACCGCCCGCTGGAGATGCTGGTCAATCAACGCTGGGTACGTCTCAACTGAGCGGGCGCGCCGCGCATTTGCCGGCCTGATGCCGATAATTGGCAGTATTTATCAATGCAACTTGGTTGTTGTGCTCTTTTCAGGCACAATTGCTCACCTTTTTTGCTGGCACGACTTCAATTGCCCGCTGATTTCCGACATGTGAGAGGCCTTAATGGCGAAAGAAGAAAGTATTGAAATGGAAGGCACCATTGTAGACACCCTGCCGAATACCATGTTCCGCGTTGAACTGGAGAACGGTCACGTTGTTACTGCCCATATTTCAGGAAAGATGCGCAAGAACTACATCCGCATTCTTACCGGTGACAAGGTGCGCGTCGAATTGACGCCCTATGATCTGACCAAAGGTCGTATCACCTACCGCGCTCGCTAACCCGGGCAGCAGCACTACCCGGTTGTTTAGCCACCCGGCCAATACCAACGCCTGCTTTTTGCACATCCGAAGACCATCCGGGTGGGCGTTGTGTTGTCTGGCTTTTGCTACAGCCACCGGCAATGGCCTGCTTCTAACCGAATCCCCGTGACAGCAGTTTCGCAGCTCGATTCATTACCCTATTCGTAAGCATAAAAAAACCGTTTGCCCGGCGTAAGCCAGGCAAACGGCGTTCAGTCTCCGTACGCGATCAACGCGCCATGTATTTGCCCAGTTCGTGCTTGCCAATCGCGGCACGGTGCACTTCGTCCGGACCATCAGCCAGACGCAGAGTGCGCTGCATCGCGTACATGTGCGCCAGCGGGGTATCCTCCGATACACCAGCGCCACCGTGCATTTGAATAGCGCGGTCAATCACGCGCAGTGCCACGTTCGGCGCCACTACCTTGATCTGCGCGATATCGCTCTTGGCAACCTTGTTACCCACGGTATCCATCATGTAGGCCGCGTTCAATGTCAGCAAACGTGCCTGGTTGATCTCGATACGTGACTCGGCGATCAGATCGACGTTACCACCCAGTTGCGCCAACCGCTTGCCAAAGGCTTCGCGTTCGACGGAACGGCGGCACATCAGTTCAAGCGCACGCTCGGCGGCACCAATGGAACGCATGCAATGGTGAATACGGCCTGGCCCAAGACGACCCTGAGCAATTTCAAAACCGCGACCTTCACCCAGCAGCACGTTCTCATAGGGAACCCGCACGTTTTCCAGCAACACCTCAGCGTGACCGTGGGGCGCATCGTCATAGCCGAAGACCGGCAGTGGACGAATCACTTTCAGGCCGGGCGAATCCATCGGCACCAGAATCATCGAGTGCTGCTGGTGACGCGGCGCATCGGGATTGGTCAGACCCATGAAGATCATGATCTTGCAGCGTGGATCACAGGCACCCGAAGTCCACCACTTGCGACCATTGATCACCCACTCATCACCTTCGCGGCGCGCGTTGGCTTGCATATTGGTCGCATCGGAGGACGCCACGCCTGGCTCGGTCATACCGAAGCAGGAGCGGATTTCACCTGCCAGCAGCGGCTTGACCCAGCGCTCTTTCTGCTCGTCATTGCCGTAGCGGACGATGGTTTCCATGTTGCCGGTGTCCGGCGCGCTGCAGTTGAAGGCTTCGGAGGCCAGACCGGAACGGCCCATCAGCTCAGCCAGCGGAGCATATTCCAGGTTGGTCAGGCCAGCGCCCAGCTCGGACTCGGGCAGAAACAGGTTCCACAGGTCGGCGGCACGCGCCTTGACCTTGAGCTCTTCAACGATAGCGGTAGGCTGCCAGCGATCACCTTCGTTCACTTGCTGGTGAAAGATGTGCTCGGCGGGGAACACGTGTTCCTGCATGAACGCGTCAACGCGTTCGCGGAGGTCATTAACCTTGGGGGAGTATCCAAAATCCATAATTGTGGGCCTTTTCTGATGACGATGGTGTTGCGACCCTGCTGATGCTAGAGGAGGCACTTCGAATTATCTAACCTATTTTCGGCGTGTATAAAGCCGTATAAGAGCCGCCACTGTTTTATAGGGCGTAATAGCTGACCTGAATGACAAACACGAGCAGAACGAGGCGTCATCTTCAGTGTCTACCTCTTATGCAGATTCAGCATTCAGAAAGGAGATGTGCGCATGATCCCAACAACGCCTGACTCAAAGCTCAAAGCCCATATGGAGGCACTCCTGCGGCAAGCTGTCGACATCACCCCGGACGCCTCAGCGAGCCGTTTGCACAACGGTATGGATACGTCATTGCCGCCGGCGGATCTGCACGGCAGCTACACCAACCACCGGCCACTGCCGACCGAGGGCATCGAGGAGCGGCGCGCCTGGATCGTCGGCGGTGGCATTGCCGGCCTGTCTGCGGCCTTCTTTCTGATTCGTGACGGCCACATGCCGGCTGGCAATATCACTTTTCTCGAGGAGCAGAGCGTAGCGGGCGGCTCGCTGGATGGCGCCGGTAACGCGGAAGACGGCTATATCGTGCGCGGCGGTCGTGAAATGGAGATGACCTACCAGAACTTCTGGGACGTGTTCGCGGAGATACCGGCCCTGGAGCTGCCAGCGCCCTTTACCGTGCTGGATGAGTACCGCATCGTCAATGACGCCGACAAGAACTGGTCAAAAGCGCGGCTGATGGAAAAGCAGGGCCAGATCAAAGACTTCGCCACCATGAATCTGAGCAAACGCCAGCAGCTGGAAATAATCAAACTGTTGTTGGCGCGCAAGGAGGACCTGGATGATGTCAGCGTCGAGCAATGGTTCAGTGCCGGCTTCCTGGAAACCAATTTCTACACCTTGTGGCGCACCATGTTCGCCTTCCAGAACTGGCATTCGGCACTGGAAATGAAACTCTACATGCATCGCTTCCTGCATCTGATGGACGGCCTGAACGACATGACGTCGCTGGTATTCCCGAAATACAACCAGTACGACAGCTTTGTCCGGCCGCTGATGAACTGGCTGAAGGACCAGGGCGTGACTATCCAGTACGACACGCTGGTCGAGAATCTGCAGCTGGATAGCGGTGATGGCAGCAGCACCGTCACCGCCCTTCACTGCCGTGGCAGCGATGGCGACCAAACAATCACTATCGAGCCCCGCGATCTGGTGTTTGTCACCACCGGCTCGATGACCGCAGACACCGCCTACGGCGATGACGACAGCGTCCCACTGCTGAAGGAAAAGCGTCAGGCCGGCGCCGGGTCAGGCTGGCAGCTGTGGAAGAATCTGGCTGCACAATCCGAGATTTTCGGCAGGCCAGAGAAGTTCTGCGGCGACATTCCAGCGT
>JAWOGT010000303.1:0-2996 GCA_046496585.1 Halopseudomonas sp. | reverse complement strand
CTTGATTCTGCCGGGGGAATGGCGGTCGATCATGCGCGCGCGGGTGTGGGTGAAGAAGTCGGCGATCCAGGGCAGTAGGGCCTGCCAGTTCATCGGCTCGACCGGCTGGCCGGCGCGCTCACAGCTGATCCGCAGCGCCAGGTCGGGTTGCACCACCAGGCCACGGCCGATCATCACCGATTCGCAGCCACTGATGGCTTGTATGCGGTGATGATCGACCTGGTCCCAGACCTCGCCATTGGCAATCACCGGCACGCGGACCACCTCGCGAATGCGCGCGATCCATTCCCAGTGGGCTGGGGGCTTGTAGCCGTCCATCTTGGTGCGCGCATGCACGGCAATTTCCGCCGCACCTGACTCGGCCAGCGCACGGGCGCAGTCGAGGGTCAGGCTGGTGTCGCTGTAGCCCAGGCGAGGTCTGGGACCAGGCCGATCATCACCGCATACAAGCCATGAGTGGCTGCGACGCGGTGATGATCGGCCGTGGCCTGGTGGTGCAACCCGACCTGGCGCTGCGGATCAGCTGTGAGCGCGCCGGCCAGCCGGTCGAGCCGATGGACTGGCCGGCCCTACTGCCATGGATCGCCGACTTCTTCACCCAGACCCGCGCGCGCATGATCGATCGCCATTCCCCCGGCAGAATCAAGCAATGGCTAAGCCTGATGACCCGGCAGTACCCCGAGGCGACCGGGTTATTTGCGCAGTTGCGGCGCGAGGTACAGGCAGAGGTGATCGAGCAGCGATTGTGCGCTCTGGCGGAGCCACGGCGGGTGGCGTGAGAGGCATAACGAGTGCCGACTCAGGGCTCGGGTTTGAATGGCCATCCCCGCAAAAGTCAAAATGGATTCCCGCCCTACACTGTCATTCCCGCGCAGGCGGGAATCCAAGCGGTATCTCCAGCCGCTTGGCGGCCCAGCTCACACTTCCTCCGGCCGATACCCCAGCCGAATCCCGCCCCAGTGCCGCCCGCGCACCCGAATGGGTACCGACAGGTCATGCATGATCTCCCCGGTATCGCGTTTGTAGGTCTGCAGCAGCAGGGTTTTTTCATGGCTGCCACAGCGCGCGCCGGTACGGTCATTGAACAGCCGCTTGGTCCGGCAGTACTGGGTGTCGTGCTGCAGATTGCCGTTGGGGCGCGCGCAGAAGGCGTTGTTGTGGGTGGGTACGTAGCCGGCGATAGTGGTGGCGATGGCATACACCAGCGCGGGGTTGTCCTTAAGTAGCGGCTCCTGAATGGCCGGCAGGATCTGATCGGTATAGCGGTCGAACGGGCTGCTGTACTGCTGGGGACGGGTGCCGTCGGTGGGCTTGAGTGTGGTGTCGAACAGGCTGTTCAGGCTGACGGCGCCGCTCTGGATGTCCGCCTCAAAACGTGCCTCAATCGCCTGGGCGGCAGTCAGCGCCGCGTCGTAGCAGCGCTGGTGGTAAGGGTCGAGTGCCACTTCGGCGAGCATTTCGCTGACCTGCTCGGCGATGGCCACCAACTGATTGGCTTCATTGCCGAGCAGGCGCGTCTGATCATCGCTGCCGGCCAGATCCGCGCGAACCTGTTCGACCGCCGTGGACAGACTGTCCAGCTGATCGCGATTTGCCGCGCTGCTGTGGGCAATCAAGGCCGTGGCCTGTTTGACCGCATCGCCCTGCTGGTTGATGCCGGCGAGTTGTGCCTCGGCTTGTTCGATCAGCTGAACCCCGGCCTGAATTTGCCCCGCCAGATCATGGATGCCGCTGGTCACCAACCCGGCTTGCTGGTGCATTTCGTCAATGATGATAGCGACTTCCGAGGTGGACTGGCTGGTGCGGCTGGCCAGGGCTCGCACCTCATCTGCGACCACGGCAAAGCCCCGGCCCATCTCGCCCGCACGCGCGGCTTCGATGGCCGCGTTCAGCGCCAACAGATTGGTCTGGCTGGCGATCCCTTCAATCACCTGGGTCACCTTGACAATCTTCGCCGCGCGCTCGTTCAACTGGGCGAGCATGCTCAGACTGTCATTGGCCTTGCTCGCCAGTTGCTGCATCAATGCGGTGGTGTGATCCAGCGCCTGTTTGCCCGATGCGCTGCTGGCCAGTGCGGCTTCGGCGGCCTGGTCGGCCTGATTGGCATAGCTGGCGGCCTGTTCCACCTGCTGGGCAATGGCGCCGGCGTTGCTGGCCGCCTGGGTGGTGGCGGCGAGTTGTGAGGACATGCGCCCGGCCAGTTGCTCGACGGAGTAGGACACCTCAGCCGCAGCAATGGCGTTGCGGCAGGTGGATTGGGATAACTTGCGTGCCAGCTCTGCCAGGCTGTCAGCCTGACTCACGGCAGCGGGGGCGTCGGCACGGCGCAGCAGCGTCAGCCAGGGTAGCGCGGACAGCGGTAGGGCAAACCAGAGAATCCCGGCGCCCAGATAAATCGCGGCGGCGACGAGGATCAGCAGCTGGGCGACGAGGCAGACTATCTTATTATTAGAGCCGTTTTGCATGGCTATCTTCCTTGGCCATTGCATCATGCTGGGTTAGCGATGATGGGGTCAGCAATAAAAGGTGCGGCAATAGAAGGTGCAGCAATAAACGGTATAGCTATAAAGGTACAGCGATCACACGCTAGCGATGATGGCAGAGCACCATCAGTCATGGCTTGACGCTTGAGTATGCGTAACGCTGACGCTGAGCAACAATGCGCCTTTGGTCTAGCGTCGACTCGGCCAAAAGCTCAATGCGGTGGCTCTCAGGTCAGCCGATGGCGCTGCATAAAGCCGATATCCAGGCGGTCCTTCCACCAACCCAGCATCCGTCCTGAAGCCACCCAACGGCCGTAGCTCATCAGCGCGCCGCCGTCAGCGGTGGCCAGTAAGGCCAGCGCCTGCTGCTGGGGCTGGTAGTCGCGCAGCGGCCTGCGCGCAAGCTGGCTGATAATATTGTCGGCCAGGAATGCACCCTGGCGCACGGCGTAGACACCCGAGCGCAACGCGCCGGGCAAGCTGGCGCAATCACCGGAAGCAAACACCTCAGGG
>JAWOGT010000301.1:0-11158 GCA_046496585.1 Halopseudomonas sp. | reverse complement strand
AACACCGAGGAGCGGTGCTGCCGCTGTCGAATGTTCAGTTGGCGGGTATCATTTTTTAGCTTGTAGCTTGCAGCTTGTAGCTTGGGCTATTCCCCTTCGCCGAAATAATCGCCGATCAGGGCCAGCAACTCTTCCATGGCCTGGTCGGCCTCTTCGCCTTCGCAACTGATACAGACCTGCGAGCCTTGGCTGGCGGCGAGCATCATGACTTGCATGATGCTCTTGCCGTCGATCAGTTCCTGTTCGCTGCCGCCAATTTTTACCTGGCAACCGTAGCGGTTGGCCACACCGACGAATTTGGCAGCGGCGCGGGCGTGCAGGCCGAGTTTGTTGATGATTTGTACGCGGGTGGTAGGCATTGTCAGGGCAAGTCGCGGTGGCGAATCAGCAGGTTCGGGATGCTCGCGGAAAGTTCCTTGACCAGCCGCTCGGTAAGATAGACCGAGCGGTGGTGGCCGCCAGTGCAGCCGATGGAAATGGTCATGTAACTGCGCTCACCGGCAGCGTAGCGGGGTAGCCACTTGCTGAGGAACTGGTGGATATCCTGGTACATCTCCCGCACTTCGGGCTGGGCCTGAAGGTAATCGCAGACTTGCTGGTCACGCCCTGAATAAGGCCGCAATTCTGCCTTCCAGTAGGGATTGGGCAGACAGCGCACGTCGAACACCAGGTCGGAGTCCACCGGCACACCGCGCTTGTAACCGAATGACTGAATCATCACCGATGTGCCGGTTGACTGGCTGCCCAGCAAGCGCTGTTTGAGCAGGTCGCGCAGCTGGTACAGGTTGAGGTGGCTGGTATCGATCTTCAGACTGGCCAGATCAATGATCGGCTCGAGCAGGCGCAGTTCAGCGGCAATCGCTTCCCCCAGCGAATGCGTACCATTGGTCAGCGGGTGCTTGCGGCGGGTTTCGGAGAAGCGCTTGATGAGTACTTCGTCGGTAGCGGCCAGAAACAGGATATCGCAATCGATGCCGGCGTCGCGCACCTGCTTGAGCAGTTCCGGAAAGCGCTGCAGATCGCTGGGCAGATTGCGTGCATCGATGCTGATCGCAACCTTGGGCAGGTTGTGGCCAGTATGGTTGACCTGCCGCGCCAGTTCCGGCAGCAGGCCGGCGGGCAGATTATCGATACAGTAATAACCGTTATCTTCCAGCAGATGCAAGGCTGTACTCTTGCCGGACCCGGAGCGACCGCTGACAACAACCAGACGCACGCTCAGCTCCCGCCATCTTCGGCGGTCATGATGCGGTACAGGCTCTCAGCGTCAGGCGCGCTGCGCAAGGCCTCGCGCAGACTGGCCTGGTCCAGTTTGCCAGCCAGCATCTTGAGAATCTGCAGATGCTGCTCGGTGGCTTCCTGGGGTACCAGCAGCACAAAAATCAGATCGACGGGTTCGCCATCAAGGGCGTCATAGTCGATTTTCGCTTCCAGTTGCAGCAACGCGCCAACGGCCTTGTGGCACCCTTCCAGGCGGCAGTGCGGAATGGCGATACCGTTGCCAAAGCCGGTTGAGCCGAGCTTTTCTCTGGCGATCAGGCTTGCATAGATGCTGTCGGGGTCAAGATGGCTGTGCTGGGCGACCAGTTTGCCAATCAGCTCAAACAGGCGTTTTTTCGAGACCCCCTGCACACCGGCAAAGGTGCGCTCGGGGGTGAGTATGTGATCAATTTGCATAATGATGCGGATAGTCTGCCTTAACGATCGTTGACGCCTTGTTGGCGATTGAGATTCTTTTCCTTGTACTTGATCAGCTGGCGATCAAGTTTGTCCGTCAGCAAGTCAATCGCCGCGTACATATCAGTATGTTCTGCGTTGGCAACGACTTCGCCGCCGGCGACATGCAGAGTAGCTTCGG
The DNA here is from genome assembly GCA_046496585.1 of Halopseudomonas sp. GTDB lineage: Bacteria > Pseudomonadota > Gammaproteobacteria > Pseudomonadales > Pseudomonadaceae > Halopseudomonas. Next base: position 9,300 of record JAWOGT010000301.1, on the reverse strand, counting down.
CTTTCTGTCGCAGCTTTTCAACTTCCAGGGTGACTTGTACGTTGGTTATCTTGTCGAAGTGTCGCTCGAGACGGAACATTTTCTCGTTGACGTAATCGCGCATTGCATCGGTGATGTCCAGTTGATGACCGCTAAGGTTCAGTTGCATACGACTTCTCCTGATTGGCTTCGATTAACCGGGAACCGTATTTGGTCCCCATGGTGCCATCTGCTATCACTTCAATCGTTAACGTCACTTACTCATTTATAGCATTCACTTCAAGCGTTGTCCCGTACCGGCTAGACCAGCCGTTTACGCTCGCTCGAAGGGGCGATGTTGAGCGATTCGCGGTATTTCGCGATGGTTCTGCGGGCTACATCGATGCCCTGTTGTTCCAGTAAACCAGCGATCTTGCTGTCGCTCAATGGTTTCTTCGGGTTTTCTGCGGCAACCAGCTTCTTGATCAGTGCGCGGATGGCAGTGGAGGAGAATTCACCGCCTTCGGCAGTCCCGACATGGCTGGAGAAAAAGTACTTGAGCTCGAAGATGCCGCGCGGGGTATGCATGTATTTCTGCGTGGTTACCCGTGAAATGGTCGACTCGTGCATGCCCACTGCCTCGGCGATATCGTGCAGCACCAGGGGCTTCATCGCTTCTTCGCCGTGTTCGAGAAAGCCGCGCTGGTGCTCGACAATCTGCGTGGCGACCTTCATCAGGGTTTCGTTGCGGCTCTGCAGGCTCTTGATAAACCAGCGCGCCTCCTGCAGGTTATTGCGCAGGTAGGTGTTGTCCTGGCTGGCGTCGGCGCGGCGCACCATGGAGGCGTAATGATTATTGACCCGTATCTTGGGCACCGACTCCTGATTGAGTTCGACAATCCAGCGCTTATTGTCGCGGCGCACAATGACGTCAGGTATTACGTATTCGGGCTCGGCCGAGGCGATTTCCGAGCCAGGGCGGGGATTAAGCGTCTGTATCAGGCTGATCGCGCGGCTGAGCTGTTCTTCTTTCAACCGGGTGCGGCGCATCAGTTGGGTAAAGTCGCGGCTGCCGAGCAATTCCAGGTGATCCTTGACGATCTTCTGCGCTTGCTCAAGCAGGGGGGTGTCTTTGGGCAACTGGCGCAGTTGCAGGTAGAGACACTCACTGAGATTGCGCGCGCCCACGCCCACCGGTTCGAATTGTTGGATGCGATGCAGGACCATCTCGATTTCGTCCAGGTCGACGTCCAGTTCCGCGTCCAGCGAGGCCAGAATCTCTTCCAGGGACTCTTCCAGATAACCGTCGGCGCTGATCGCATCGATCAGCGAGAGCGCGATCAGCTGGTCGGTGTCGGACAACGGAATCAGATTGAGCTGCCATTCCAGATGGCTTTGCAGCGTTTCACCGGAACCGGTACGCGCGGTGAAGTCCCACTCATCGTCATCCTGGCTGGGTAGCGAACTGGCCGAGGTCTGGTAGACATCGTCCCATTGCGTGTCGACCGGCAGCTCGCTGGGAATCTGCTCGTTCCAGTTGCCTTCTTCTTCTGCCTGGCTGTGCTGCTCGATGGCATCCATCGCCACCGGTTCGGGGATGGTCACCGCCGGCGCATCCTCCTTGTCGATGCCGTTTTCCTTGCTTGAGGAATAGTCGTCATCGCCATCGTCAGCCATCTCCAGCATGGGATTGGCTTCCAGCGCTTCCTGCACCTCTTGCTGAAGGTCCAGACTGGACAGCTGCAACAGTCGGATGGCTTGCTGCAGCTGCGGCGTCATCGTCAGCTGCTGTCCCATCTTGAGGACGAGCGAGGGTTTCATGTTTGGGCGTATTACCTTGTGCGCAATGTTGATTCGATATCACTGATCGGCAGCATTTCAGCATGCCCGATTTGGTGAAATAGTTACAGGCGGAAGGCGTGGCCCAGATAAACGTCTTTCACGGTTTGGTTGGCCAGGACCGTGTCTGCATCGCCTTCGGCAATGATATGCCCGTCGTTGACAATGTATGCCTTGTCACAGATATCCAGCGTTTCACGCACGTTATGGTCGGTGATCAACACACCGATACCCTTGCTCTTGAGATGCTGGATGATCTGCTTGATGTCGTTGACGGAAATCGGGTCGACGCCGGCGAAAGGCTCATCGAGCAAAATGAACTTGGGCTCGGTGGCCAGGGCTCGGGCGATCTCGGCGCGACGCCGTTCACCGCCAGACAGGCTCATGCCCAGACTGCCGGCCAGATGATGGATGTGAAACTCGCGCAGCAGCGACTCTAGCGTCTCCGCACGGCCTTGTTTGTCCAGGTCCTTGCGGGTTTGCAGAATGGCCATGATGTTGTCGGCAACACTGAGCTTGCGAAAGATCGACGCTTCCTGGGGCAGATAGCCAATACCCTGGCGGGCCCGGCCGTGCATGGGCAGCTTGGTGACATCCACGCCGTTGACCACAATACTGCCCTCGTCCGCCTTGACCAGGCCGACGATCATGTAGAAACAGGTGGTCTTGCCGGCGCCGTTGGGGCCGAGCAGCCCGACCACCTCGCCACTGTTGATGGAGATCGACACATCGCGCACAACCTTGCGGGATTTGTAGGCCTTGGCCAGGTGACGGGCTTCAAGTGTGGTCATGGCGGCGTCGGTTCACTGCGCTTGCGCGGCTGAATGAGTATTTCGATCCGGTCCTGTTGCGCACCGGTTGCGCCGCCGTTGCTGGCGCGGCCCGCGTCCACTACCTCGCGGGCAATATCGTAGCTGATATATTCGCCCTTGAAGGTATTGCCTTCCTGTTCGAGAAAGGCCTTGTCGATCAGTACCACACGCTCGACATCGGCGAGATATTCAATCGTCTGACCGCGTGCGTCTACCGGAGCGCCGCCCTCGGGCGTTTGCTTGTAAGTGGCCGGCGCGCCCTGGCTGACGATCTTGCTGACGGCCCCTTCGGCATCGGTATTCAGGGTGACCCGGTTACCGGTCAGCTGCATGCTGCCTTGGGTAATGATCACGTCGCCGGTATAGATTGCCGTGTTGTTACGGTCATCCAGCGTTGCGCTGTTGGCCTGAATGCGGATGGGCTGGTCGCGGTCGGCGGCGATGCTTGCCACAGACAAACCAAGCCCCAGTACCAGGGCCACAAAGCCCAGGGATTTAACGCACCTCATGTTGACCCCTTACGGTAGACAGCAGCTCCAAGCGGCCGTCATTAAGATAAACCTGCATGCCGACAGCGGTAGTCACGTTGTCGGCGTCTTCAATTCTAACGCTTTGTGCTGTTTCAGCATAATCGCGAGCGGGAAACAGCGTCAGCGCCTGAGTGGTCATGCGTCGCGCTGAGCGGCTAGGGTCCTGGCTCTGCAATAACACGTTATCGGTGAGCTCCACTTGGTCACCGGCTTGGGTGACGACGCCGTGTTCTGCTTCCAGCAACCAGGGCTGCTCATCTGCTGCACGGTAGAAAATCAGGCTGGGCTTGTCCAGCCTGGTGCTGTCATCGCTGCTCTGATGGGTCGCGCGGTCGCTGGTTAACTCATAGGCCGGGGTGCCCTGCACATTGAGCATGAGTATGCGATTGTTCTCCATGAAGAAATCAGGCTGGTTCGGATCGCTGATGCTCAGATTGCCATTAAAGCTGGCCGGGCGAATATTGAAATAGCCTACCGACAGGCCAAGCACGATGGTTAAGCCGAGTAGGCCGGCAGTCAGCAGGTAGCGTGGAATTTTCGGCATGGTACCCATCAGAGATAGGCTGCCCGGGCGTTGTCGAGCGAGCCCTGGGCGAACATGATCAACTCGCAGAACTCGCGAGCTGCGCCGGCCCCGCCCGACGCGGTGGTGATGCCGTGGGCGTGTTCGCGCACGAAGCTGTCGGCGCTGGCGACGGCCATGCCCAGGCCAACGCGGCGCATTACCGGAAGGTCGGGCAGATCATCGCCGAGAAAGGCAATCTGCTCCAGCTCGACGTCCAGACCCTGGCGCAGTTCGGCCAGCGCATTGAGCTTGTCTTCGCGGCCCTGGATCAGATGGCGTATGCCCAGATTGGCTGCGCGCTTTTCCACCAGCGGCGAGTTCCGGCCGCTGATGATCGCGACCTCCACGCCGGACGCCATGAGCATCTTGATGCCATGCCCGTCGAGGGTGTTGAAGGACTTGAATTCGGTACCATCGGGCATGAAATACAAACGGCCATCGGTCAGCACACCGTCGACATCGAAGATCGCCAGACGAATGGCGCTGGCGCGCTGCAGCAACCCCTGGTTCGGTCCGTTCATACTACCCCCGCGCGTAAAAGGTCATGCATGTTGAGTGCGCCGACAGGGCGATGCTGCTCGTCGACAACAAACAGGCCGCTGATCTTGCCGTCTTCCATGACCTTCAGCGCTTGTGCCGCGAGTATGCCCTGTTTTACCGTCTTGCAGTTGCGGGTCATGACCTCGGCGATGCCGGCGCTGCGGATATCGATGCTTTGATCGAGGGTGCGGCGCAAATCGCCGTCGGTAAAGATGCCGGCCAGGCGGCCCTGGTCATCGGTAATGCCCGTCAGTCCAAGGCCCTTGCGGGTCATTTCCAGCAGCGCATCGCGCAATGAGGTCTCCGGGCTCACCAGTGGCATGCTCTCGGCGCCGTGCATGATGTCATCCACCAACAGCAGCAAGCGTCTGCCCAGGGTGCCGCCAGGGTGTGAGAAGGCAAAGTCTTCAGCGCTGAAGCCGCGCGCTTCAAGTAGCGCAATGGCCAGCGCATCACCCATGACCAGCGCCGTGGTGGTGCTGGAGGTGGGCGCCAGATTGAGCGGGCAGGCCTCCTGATCCACGCCGGTATGCAGATTGGCCAGCGCTGCCCGGGCCATGATCGACTCAGGGTTGCCGGTAATACTGATCAGCGGGATGCCCTGGCGCTTCAGCAGCGGCAGCAGGGTCAGCACTTCAGCGGTAGTGCCCGAGTTGGACAGCGCAATCACCACGTCCTGGCGCGTGATCATGCCCATATCGCCGTGACTGGCTTCCCCTGGATGCACGAAAAAGGCTGGGGTGCCGGTGCTCGCCAGGGTGGCGGCGATTTTCTTGCCGATATGTCCGGATTTGCCCATGCCGGTAACGACCACCCGGCCGGTACAGGCCATCAGCGCCGCGCAAGCAGCGTCAAAATGCTGGTCAAGCCGTTCCAGCAAGCTGTTTACGGCATCGCGCTCCATCTCGATGGTGCGCCGGGCAGAGGCGGTGTAGTTGAAATCAGGCATGAAGTATCTTGAGTAAGGGTCAGGCGGGCTAGTATAGCGTCATGCGCCAGCCAACTCACCAGTCAAGGTGGCAAGACAACCTTGGTTTACTGGTCGCGGGCAGTCCGACTGACCACGCAATGCTGTTTCTGCGCTGTCTCCCGGCTAGCCGCTGCTTTCTATAACCCTGAGCCGATGGCGATCAATTGATTAGCAGATATTGCCTGAGCCGCTAATTGTTTGTCGGTTACTTGGGCTGCCTAACGCAAACTGGTATATTACCGCGTTCAATTTGCCCGCCGCAGTCCGGCAGCTTCGAGAAGCCTGATCCATTTATGACCGACTCTTCAGACTATATCGTTGACTTGAAAAAAGTAACTTTCAGTCGCGACGACCGCCTCATTTTCGATGGTGTGGATATTCGCATACCGCGCGGCAAGGTGACTGGCATCATGGGTCCCAGCGGTTGCGGCAAGACCACGCTGCTGCGTCTGATCGGTGCGCAGTTGCGTCCGGACAGCGGCGAGGTGCTGGTCAATGGGCAAAATATTCCGCAGCTCAAGCGCGAAGCCTTGTTCGAGGCCCGTCAGCACATGGGCATGCTGTTCCAGAGTGGTGCGCTATTTACCGACCTGACAGTGTTCGAAAATGTTGCCTTCCCGTTGCGCGTTCACACCGACCTGAGTGAAGAGCTGGTGCGTGACATCGTTCTGCTCAAGTTGCAGGCGGTGGGGCTGCGCGGCGCGCATGCGTTGATGCCGGATGAATTGTCCGGCGGCATGAAACGCCGTGTCGCACTGGCTCGCGCGATTGCGCTGGACCCGGAGTTGATGTTGTACGATGAGCCTTTTGTTGGCCAGGACCCGATTTCCATGGGCGTTCTGGTACGCCTGATTCGCCTGCTCAACGATGCGCTGGGGCTAACCAGTATTGTGGTGTCACATGACTTGGCCGAGACCGCGAGCATTGCCGACTATCTTTACGTGGTCGGCGATGGCCAGGTGCTTGGGCACGGCAAGCCGGATGATCTGATGCACTCGGATAATCCGCGGATCCGTCAGTTCATGCTCGGTGAGCCTGACGGTCCTGTGCCTTTCCATTATCCCGCGCCGTCTTTTATTGACGACATGCTGAACGGGAAGGGCCAGTGATGCGCATGCTGACGGATAGATTGGCCTTGATGGGCGTCTTCGGCTTGAACGTGCTGGCAGCCTTGGGTCGCTCGGGTGTGTTCCTGTTCCAGGTGCTGTTTGGACGCTCGAATTTTGGCAGTGGCTGGACCTTGTTGCTCAAGCAGCTGTATGCAATTGGCGTGTTGTCCCTGGCAATTATTATTGTGTCCGGGCTGTTTATTGGTATGGTGCTCGCCCTGCAGGGCTTCAATATTCTGAGCACCTACGGCTCGGAGCAGGCGGTCGGCCAGATGGTCGCCCTTACGCTGCTGCGTGAACTGGGTCCGGTGGTCACCGCGCTGCTGTTTGCCGGGCGTGCCGGCTCGGCGCTGACGGCCGAAATCGGTTTGATGAAAGCGACCGAGCAATTATCCAGCCTGGAAATGATTGGCGTGGACCCGCTCAAATACGTTATTGCTCCGCGTCTTTGGGCCGGTTTTATCTCCATGCCCCTGTTGGCGATGATTTTTTGCGTGGTGGGTATCTGGGGTGGTGCAATGGTGGCAGTGGACTGGCTGGGGGTCTATCCCGGCTCCTACTGGGCCAATATGCAGAACTCTGTGATCTTCACTGAAGATGTACTCAACGGTCTGATCAAGGCGGTGGTATTTGCCTTTGTGGTGACCTGGATAGCGGTATTCCAGGGCTATGACTGCGAGCCCACGTCTGAAGGTATAAGTCGTGCGACGACCCGCACCGTAGTCTATGCGTCACTGGCCGTTCTCGGCCTGGACTTCATTCTCACTGCGTTGATGTTCTGATCAGCCAAGGAAACCGAACATGCGTACCCGTACACTCGAATTAACTGTTGGCCTGTTCATCCTGGTGGGCGTCCTGGCGCTGCTGGTGCTGGCATTGCGCGTCAGTGGCCTGACCATGAGCGCATCGACCGGCACCTACAAGGTCTATGCGCATTTTGACAACGTGGCCGGACTCACGCCGCGAGCCAAAGTCACAATGGCCGGCGTCACCATTGGTCAGGTAACGGCCATCGAATTCGACAAGAATCGCTACACCGGCAAGGTCGAGATGGCGATCAATCGCAATATCAATACCCTGCCATCGGACAGTGCAGCCTCCATTCTGACCGCGGGTCTGCTCGGAGAAAAGTACGTTGGTATCAGCGTTGGCGGTGAAGAAACCATGCTGGCAGACGGGGATCAGATCTATGATACCCAGTCAGCGCTGGTGCTGGAGGAAATGATTGGGCGTTTCCTGCTCAATACCGTGAGCAAAGAAGATTAATCGGAGATTGATGATGCGTGTACTGACCAACCTGTTACTGACCCTGGCGCTAAGCCTGCCGCTCGTGGCCCAGGCGATGGCCACCTCCCCTGAGGAAGTGGTGGAAGACACCTCGACTCGGGTGATGAGGGTGCTGGACGCCAATCGGGATACCTACAAGGCAGACACCGACGCCTTTGTCGAGGGCCTCAATGAGGTGCTGGAGCCGGTCATCGATTTTCAAGGTATCGCCCGCAGCGTCATGACAGTGCGTTACAGTCGTGACGCCAGCGATGAGCAGATGGAACGCTTTATCAATACGTTCAAGTACAGCATGGTCGAGTTCTACGGTAATGCGTTGCTGGACTTTGATAGCGGACAAATCCGCGTGTTGCCGAGTAAAGGCCGTGGCCAACAATCGGCAACCCGCACCAGTGTCAATATGGAAGTCCGCTCCACCGATGGCAATGTCTACCCGGTGACGTACACCATGGTTAACCTCGATGGCCAGTGGAAAGTGCGCAATGTCATTGTCGAGGGCATCAACATCGGTCTGCTGTTCCGCGACCAGTTTGCCCAGGCCATGCAGGCCAATCGCAACAACCTCGATGCCGTCATCGACGGCTGGGGCGGCGTGGTTGTCGACTCGGCCAAAAGGGTCGAAGACGAGGTTGGAAATTGAGCACACAGGTCACCCGTGGCGAGCAGGGTGTGGTTGCCCTTGCCGGTCAGCTGAACTTTGACAACGCCATGCAGTTGCGCCAACAGTTGCAGCAGAGCCTTGCCGATATCCAGGGTGATGTCACCCTGGATCTGTCCGCCGTCGAGCATTCCAATAGCGTCGGGCTTGCACTGATTTTGCTGGTGGCGCGTACGGTCTCCGCGCGCGGTGATCAACTTCGGGTGATATCCGTGCCCGAGGGCCTGCAGAGCATTGCCCGCGTGTGCGAGCTGGAAGATTGGCTGGCCACCTTGGCCGCATGAGCGCTACCTAACCCATCGAAATAGTGGAATTATTATGCACGCTGCAGAAGTCAAAGCACTGATCGAAGCCCGTCTCGCTGATACCCAGGTCGAGGTCGAGGGCGAGGGCTGCAATTTCCAATTGCTGGTGATCAGCGATAGCCTCGCGGCCTTGTCTCCAGTGAAGCGTCAGCAACAAATCTATGCGCTACTCAACGAGCAGATTGCCGATGGCAGCATCCATGCGGTGACGATGAAATTCTTTACCCGCGAGGCCTGGGAAAACCGTCCCTGACAGTCACCCCGGCACGTGCACCATTCCAACCACCTGCATCAAGCCCTACTAGAGACGATCTGCACATGGACAAACTCCTCATCACCGGCGGTAACCGCCTGGACGGCGAAATCCGCATTTCCGGTGCCAAGAACTCCGCGCTGCCCATTTTGGCCGCGACACTCCTGGCAGACGGACCGGTGACCGTGTGCAATCTGCCGCACCTGCACGACATCACCACCATGATCGAGTTGTTTGGGCGCATGGGGATCGAGCCGGTACTCGATGAGCGGATGAATGTCGAGGTCGATCCGACCCGCATCACCACGCTGGTGGCACCCTATGAACTAGTCAAGACCATGCGTGCCTCGATTCTGGTACTGGGCCCGATGGTCGCGCATTTCGGTTATGCCGAAGTGGCCTTGCCTGGCGGCTGCGCCATTGGTTCGCGCCCGGTCGATTTGCATATCCGGGGTCTGGAAGCCATGGGTGCCC
>JAWOGT010000276.1:0-5844 GCA_046496585.1 Halopseudomonas sp. | reverse complement strand
ACTTCAACGACGCGCCCATCGTCGAGGTGTCCGGGCGTACCTTCCCGGTGGAAACCTGGTACCGGGCGCTTTCGGCCGAAGTGGACGAGGACGGCAACCGCGTCGAGGACGACCTGACCGTCGATCAGGCGATTCTCGCCACCCTGGACGAACTGGCCGCGTTCGAGCGCAGCGCCGGCAAGCGCCCCGGCGACGTGCTGGTGTTTCTGCCGGGCGAGCGGGAAATCCGTGACGCCGCCGAGATGCTGCGCCGGGCCAATCTCAAGCATGCGGAAATTCTGCCGCTGTATGCGCGGCTGTCGCCGGCCGAGCAGCAGAAGATTTTCCAGTCGCGGCCCGGGCGTAAAATCGTGCTGGCCACCAACGTCGCGGAAACCTCGCTGACCGTGCCCGGTATCGTCTATGTGATTGACCCTGGCGAGGCGCGCATCAGCCGCTACAGCCCGCGCTCCAAGGTGCAGCGTTTGCCGGTCGAAGCCATCTCCCAGGCCAGCGCCAATCAGCGCAAGGGCCGTTGTGGGCGCGTGGCCCCCGGCATCTGCGTGCGTTTGTATGCCGAGGAGGATTTCAATACCCGGCCTGAATTTACCGACCCGGAGATCCTGCGCACCAATCTGGCGGCGGTGATACTGCAGATGCTGCACTTGCGCCTCGGGCGGATTGAGGATTTTCCCTTTATCGAGCCGCCCGATGGCCGGGCCATCAGCGACGGCTTTACCCTGCTGCAGGAATTGGGCGCAGTGGACCGCGATGGGCTGATTACCGATAACGGCCGGCACCTGGCGCGCCTGCCGGTGGATCCACGCATCGGCCGGATGCTGCTGGAGGCGAGCAACACCGCGAGCCTGGAAGAGGTGCTGATCATCGCCAGCGCGCTGGCGGTACAGGATCCGCGCGAGCGGCCACTGGAGCGTCAGCAGGCCGCCGATCAGGCGCATGCGCAATGGAAGGATGAAGGTTCGGATTTCGCCGCCTATTTGAACCTGTGGCGTGGTCACGAGGATCAGCGTCAGGCACTGACCCAAGGGCAGTTACGCAGTTGGTGTCGGCGGCATTTTCTGAATTTTCTGCGCCTGCGTGAGTGGCGCGAGACCCACCGGCAACTGGTGCTCACCTGCCGCGATTTAGGCTTGCAGCGCAATACCCAGCCGGCCTCGGAGGACGCGGTGCACAAGGCGCTGTTATCCGGCTTGCTCAGCCAGCTGGGTAACAAGACCGAGGACGGCGACTATCTCGGCGCGCGGCAGCGGCGCTTTATGCTGCACCCTTCTTCGGCGCTGGCGAAAAAGCGGCCGAACTGGGTGATGGTCGCCGAGTTGACCGAAACCCGCAGGCTCTACGGCCGGCTAGCCGCGAAGATCGACCCACTGTGGGTCGAGCCGCTGGCCGCGCATCTGGTCAAGACCAGCCACAGCGAACCGCATTGGGAGAAGAAGCGCGGTCAGGTCGTCGCCTTCGAACAGGTCACGCTCTATGGTCTGATTGTCGTGCCCAAACGCAAGGTGCATTTTGGCCCGATTGATCCGCTTGCTTCGCGCGAAATCTTTATTCGCCGGGCGCTGGTCGGCGGTGAATGGCATGGCCGCTCGGCGTTCAACAAGGCCAACCAGCAACTGCTGGCCGAGTTGGACGAGCTGGAAGCCAAGGCCCGGCGTCGCGACATTCTGGTTGATGATGAAACCCTGTATGCCTTTTTTGATCGACATGTGCCCGCAAATATCTATCAGTTGGCCAGCTTTGAACGCTGGCTGAAGAACAGCCAGCACGAGCAGCCGACCCTGCTGCACATGACCCGTGATGATCTGTTGCAGCGCGAGGCGGGTGAAATAACCGTCGAACAGTACCCCGATGCCTGGCGCTGGGAACAGGTGGCGTTGCCGCTCAGCTACCACTTTGAGCCAGGCCACGAGCAGGACGGCGTAACCCTCAAGGTGCCTGCCGCATTGCTGCGGCAGATTCCAGCCGAGCGTCTTGACTGGCTAGTGCCCGGGCTGATTTTTGACAAATGTGTGGCCTTGGTCCGCGGGCTGCCCAAGTCGCTGCGGCGCAACTTTGTACCCGTGCCGGACTTTGTTCGGGCGGCGCTGGAGCGCATGCCCTTCGGTCAGGGGCCTTTGGCACAGACCCTGGGGCGGGAGCTGAGCCGCATGACCGGTACGCGGCTGGATGAGACAGCCTGGGACGATATCGAACTGGACGCGCATCTGCGCATGCGCATCGAAGTGGTCGATGCCGACGGCCAGGTGATTGCCGCCGGGCGTGATCACAGTGCGCTGTGCAGCCAACTGGCGGGCCTGCCCCAGGCGTCGGCAAAGCCAGTGCAGCCAGCAGCCAATGCTGCCCAGGCCCAGCCACCGGGTGAATACGCCTTGCCGATAAGTCTGGTGCGCAAGCAAGCTGGTTTTGAGGTGACTTTCTGGCCGGCCTGGGCGGAGCAGGGCGACCAGGTCGGCGAGCAGTTGTTTGATACCCAGATCCAAGCCGAGCAGGCACATCGCCGCGGCGTACAGCGACTTCTGCTGCAAGCACAGACTGAGCAGGTGCGTTTTCTTCGGCAGAAGTTGCCGGCCCTCAAGGAAGCGGCGATTTACTATCGGGATTGGGGTAATCAGCAGCAACTGACCGACGATGTACTGCTGGCCTCGATTGATCGAGTGTTCCTGCCCGAAGGCGAGCCTTTGCCGCGCGATCCGCAAGCCTTGGCTGCTTGTCTGGCCAAGGGCCGTGGCGAGTGGGTGTCCGCGGTGGAAGGGCTGGCGCGTGATGTGCTGGCGCTACTCCAGCAATGGCATGCGCTGCAGAAGCGGCTCAAGGGCAAGATTGATCTGGCCTGGGCCGTCGCCCTGTCGGATATCCGCGGGCAACTGCAGGGTCTGGTGTTCAAGCATTTTGTTCGCGATGTCCCAGCCCAGTGGTTAAGTCAGTATCCTCGTTACCTGCAGGCAATCGAGCAGCGGCTGGACAAACTGCCCGGCCAGGTGCAGCGCGACCGCGTCTGGACCGGCGAGATTCAGCAACTGATCACCCAGTACCAGGCGCGCGAGCAAAAGCATCGCCAGGAGGGCCGCTGGGACGGGCAGCTGGAGCAATGGCGCTGGCTGCTGGAGGAGTACCGCGTCTCGCTGTTCGCCCAGCAGCTGGGTACGCGCTACCCGGTCTCGGCCAAGCGCTTGGCCAAACTGTGGCAGGAGATCACCCTGTGATGTTGCTCAGGCGCCAAGATCCAGGACTGGCACCGTGACGGCGGAATGGGCGCAGGCAGCCCTGGCGCCCAGCCTGTTGACTTCATCTGTGGCGCTGGAGGTGACGCCTGGGGTGATTCTGCATGTGCAGCGCTTTCGGCCTGAACACGGCGGCAAACCCATGTTGTTGATCCACGGCCTGGTTGAAGACGGGCGCATCTTCTACTCGCGCTCAGGCAAGGGGCTGGCTCCCTGGCTGGCGGCGCAGGGCTACGATGTTTTCGTGCCGGACCTGCGCGCCCATGGCCAAAGCACACCGGCGTTGCAGGCGGGCATGCAGGTGACCCAGCGTCAATTGATTTGTGAGGATCTACCCGCCCTGTTCGGGCTGATCGAACGCGAATACCCCGGCCAGCCGTTTTTCGCCGCGACCCATTCCTGGGGCGGTGTCTGGCTCGCCAGTGCGCTGATCCGCCAACCGCAGTACTTGCCACGGGTGGCCGGCATAGTGCACTTTGCCTGCAAGCGGGTTATTTACCAGCGTAGCCTGCGCAAACGGGTCATGATTGATCTGCTGTGGGGCAGGGCGGCCAAGCTGGTGAGCCGCTTCAAGGGCTATGTCCCGGCCCGTGCCCTGGGCGCAGGGTCTGCAGACGAGTCTTGCGCAGTCCATCGTGAGACCCTGGCATGGATGAGCGGCGGTGAATGGCGTGATCTGGAGGACGGATTCGATTATGCTTTGGCACTGGATGTTTTGACGTGGCCGCCGGGCTTGTATCTGGCAGGCAAACATGACCGGTACCTGGGTCATTTTGAGGACGTCAAGGCCTTTGCCCGCGAACTGGGCAAGCATGATGCGCAGATCGTATTGCTGGAAAAAGGTACTGGTTGCTCCAGGGATTACGGTCATAACGATATGCTGGCGCATACCCAGGCGGTGGACGATCATTTTCCCTTGGTCCTGTCCTGGCTGGTGCAGCGCAGCAGATAGAACATGAATGAGCAGCAGGGCTTTTTTGCTCTGCTCTGGCATTACCTCGATGGGTGATGCATTGCCTACAACATAGAAGAGGACCGACCGTGCAGAAAGTCGTGATCAGCGGGACAGGTTTGTACACCCCGAGCAACAGCATCAGCAATGAAGAGCTGGTTGAAAGCTTCAATGGCTATGTGGCGCAGTTCAATGCCCGCAACGCCGCTGGCATCGAGGCCGGTACTGTCACCGCGCTGGCGCCGTCCAGTACCGATTTTATCGAGAAGGCCTCGGGTATCAAGAGCCGCTTCGTAATGAACAAGAGCGGTATCCTGGATATCAATCGCATGAAGCCGGATATCCCCGAGCGCAGCAATGATGAATGGTCGATCATGTGCGAAATGGCGGTCAAGGCCGCCACCGATGCACTGGCTCGTGCTGGTCGCAGCGCGGCAGATATCGATGGCGTGATTGTTGCCTGCTCGAATCTGCAGCGCGCCTATCCGGCGATTGCCGTGGAAGTGCAGGAAGCGCTGGGTATCGAGGGTTTTGGTTTTGATATGAACGTCGCCTGTTCCTCGGCGACCTTTGGACTGCAGATGGCCGCCAACTCGGTGCAGTTGGGCCAGGCCCGCGCCATTCTGATGGTCAACCCGGAGATCTGTACCGGGCACATGAATTTCTGTGACCGTGACAGCCATTTCATCTTTGGTGACGCCTGTACCGCAGTGATTGTCGAACGCGCCGATCAGGCGGTGTCCGATTGCCAGTTCGATATTCTCGGCACCAAGTTGGCGACCAAGTTTTCCAACACCATCCGCAACAACTTTGGTTTTCTCAATCGTTCTGATGAAAGCGGTGTGGGCAAGGATGACAAACTCTTCGTCCAGCAGGGCCGCAAGGTGTTCAAGGATGTGTGCCCGATGGTCGTCGAGCTGATTGGCGAGCATCTGAAAGAGTTCAATCTGCCGGTCACTGATATCCGCCGCTTCTGGCTGCACCAGGCCAACCTGAACATGAACATGCTGATTGCGCGCAAGTTGCTGGGCCGTGACCCGGAAGCCCATGAAGCCCCCGTGGTACTGGATGAGTATGCCAATACCAGCTCGGCCGGTTCGATCATCGCGTTCCACAAGCATCAGCAAGACCTGCCCAGCGGCAGTCACGGGGTGATCTGCTCCTTTGGCGCAGGCTACTCCATCGGTAGCGTGATTGTGCGCAAGCATTAATCAACCAGCCGGATGAGGACGGGCGGCTAGTGCTGCGGCTCAAGGGCGAGCAGGCGTGTCTTTTTTCATCCGGTCATCTGTATTGCAACCCTATTCAGCGCACCTGTGTGCGCTGAATAGGGTTGTGTCTCTTCTGGTTCAGACCCTTATCCTGCTGACTCCCTGGTGTAAACAAGACCTCCTGTTTGAGCGTTACGCTGGGACAGTGTCTTGAAAATGACTTGGAATTGTCACGCGATTGCCATCAAGGCGATTCACTATTAGCGTCTTGATTCATTCGGTTGTCACCGCATGCGTCAATTCATGTACTGCTCCTTCAGCCCCACTTCGGTGGGGTTTTTTTTATCCTGCATTATCCATCCGGTCAGACCTCTATCCGTTCAGCTTTCTGAACAGCAGCAGATCCGCATCAATCGAATCCTGAATAGCTGTCCGCCATGGGGATAGGATCGGTCCCGCA
>JAWOGT010000256.1:0-5479 GCA_046496585.1 Halopseudomonas sp. | reverse complement strand
TGAAAGTCTTCTCTGAGACGTATCAAAATGCTCTGATTGGAATTCCGCATAGAACTCTCAAGTGGCGCTGTTATTATTATGTCCGAGAGCTCACAGCCCAGGGTGGACCAGCCGGGTGGCCCGCTGGTGCCGTCGAAATGATGGTTGCACTTTATAGCCAGTTGCCGGCGATGACAATGAGCAGACGCCGGCATGGCATAATTGCCTGCACATCAATACCTGAAATACCGCAACTCACCCCCCAGCAGTGGCCTGGATGCGTTTGACCATGGCCCGCAAGCCATTGCCACGGGTCACACTCAAGTGCTTGATCAGATTCAGCTTCTGGAAATAGCCTTCGATATCGAACTCCCGAATGGCGGTAGGCGTCTTGCCGTTATAGGCCGCCAGCACCACAGCAAGCAAGCCCTTGACGATAAAAGCATCACTGTCTGCGGTGAAATACAGATGCCCGTCACGCTCTTCACTGGCCAGCCAGACCTGGCTCTGGCAGCCGCGTACGATATTGGCTTCGGTGCGCTGGCTGTCATTCATCGCCGGCAGCTCGCGGCCCAGATCGATGATGTACTTGTAGCGGTCTTCCCAGCCATCAAAGAACTCCAGCGTTTCGATGATATCGTCACTGCTGATTTCGGTACCAAACTCGCTCATGCAAACACCATTTAAAAGAACATTCCAGTTTCCAGTTGAGCCTCTTCGCTCATCATCTCGCGACTCCAGGGCGGATCGAACAGCAACTCGACCTTGACCACAGCCACGTTGGGCACACGGCGCACGCGGTATTCGACGTCGCCCACCAATACCGGACCCATACCGCAAGCCGGTGCGGTCAAGGTCATACTGATATCCACACGCTTGGCCGCCTGATCAACCGCCACCGAATAAATCAGACCCAGATTGACCAGATCCACGGGAATTTCAGGATCATAAACCGTACGCAAGGCCTCCCAGACCTGATCTTCATTGATCAGGTCATCAGTCGGTTGCGGAAAGCTCAATAATTCGGGCTCCAGGCCCAGACTGGCCGCGTCGGTGCCATCCACTCGGACCATCTGCCCCTGATAGGTCACCGTGTAATTACCACCCAGCGCCTGGGTAATGGTCACAAAGGTGTCTTTTGGGATGGTCAGCGGTGTGCCATCGGGAACCCGGCGCGCAGGACAATCAGCCTGCGCTACCACCATACGTCTTTCCATGTCAGCTCACACTAAAGCTTTCGCCGCAACCACATTGGTCTTTGACGTTGGGATTGATAAACCTGATCTGACGGTTGATACCCTCTTTGACCAGGTCGATTTCGGTGCCGGATAAAACGGCCAGGCTGTCGCGATCAACCAGCAGTTCCACCTGCTCGTCGAGGTGGTAATGCAGATCGCTTTCAGCACCCTGCTCAACCATGTCGATCACGTACATAAAGCCCGTGCAGCCGCTCTTTTTAACGCTCAGGCGTACCGACTTGCCCGCCTGCTGGTCGAGCTGCCGACGAAAGTGCTCCAGCGCAGCAGGTGTGACTTTTACCACCTGACTGCCGGGATCGAAGGATTCAACGCTCATGCCATGACTCCTTTGGGATGACAGAGTTGATCACAGAAACTGCCTGACCTTGGTCAGCGCTTCAAACAGGCGATCAACGTCTGCGAATGTATTATAAATACTGAAACTGGCACGCACCGTGCCCGGAATACCGTATTGGTCCATGATCGGCTGCGCGCAGTGGTTTCCGGTGCGCACGGCAACACCCTGCTGATCCAGCAGCATGCCGATATCATGCGGATGCGCGCCTTCCAACAGAAAGCTCATTACCGCAGTCTTTTTTGCGGCCGTGCCGACCAGTGTCAATCCGGGCGTGGCGCGGGCTTTCTCTTCGGCATACGCCAGCAAAGCCTGCTCATGGGCCGCCGCGGCAACGCGATCGTAGCTGTTGACGTAGTCCACGGCGGCGCCCAGCGCAATCACGCCGGCAATATCCGGCGTGCCGGCTTCGAACTTGTACGGCAACTGGTTGTAGGTGGTGCCGGCAAAACTGACGCTTTCGATCATCTCGCCGCCGCCTTGATACGGCGGCATGCTCTCGAGCAGCGCGACTTTGCCATAGAGCACGCCCAAACCCGTCGGCCCGAACAGCTTGTGTGCAGAAAATACGTAGAAATCACAATCCAGCGCCTGCACATCCACCGCCCAGTGACTGATCGCCTGGGCGCCGTCAATCAAGCACAAGGCGCCTGCCTCATGGGCCAGACGAATAATGTCTTCAATCGGATTAATAGTGCCGAAGGCGTTGGATACATGCCCACAGGAGACCATTTTTACCCGTTCATCGAGCATCGCTGCATAGGCCGCCATATCGATGGTGCCAGTGCCATCCACCGGTATCGCCTCGACAGTGGCACCCTTCTCCGCCGCGACCAACTGCCAGGGCACGATATTGGAGTGGTGTTCCATGGCCGAGACCAATACCCGGTCACCGGGCTTGAGGTTCGCCCTGCCCCAGGCAGCGGCGACCAGGTTCAGGCCTTCGGTAGCGCCCTTGGTCCAGATCACCTGGCGTGACTCAGCGGCGTTGATAAAAGCGGCTACTTTGCTGCGCGCATTTTCAAATTTTTCCGTTGCACGCTCGGCCAGTGCATGCGCACCGCGGTGCACATTGCTGTTGTCGTGGCGATAATAATCGACTATCGCCTGAATGACTGCTTCCGGTTTCTGCGTCGTCGCGGCATTGTCCAGATACACCAGCGGATGGCCGTTGACCTGTTGATGCAGAATCGGGAAATCCGCACGGATGCGCTCGGCATCAAAACGCGGCAGAGTTTTTAACGCCTGCTCACTCATAGGCCAGTTGTCCCAATTCAGTGTCTTCGCGCCCAAACAGGGTTGCCAGACGCGGGCGCAGATAATGCTGAATCGCCGGCTCAGGCACCTCATTAAGCAGTTCGTTGATAAAGCCAAAACTGAGCATGCTCATCGCCTCGGCCTTGGACACGCCACGGCTCTGCAGATAGAACAGGGAGGTCTGATCCAGCTGGCTGATAGTCGCCCCGTGGGCACAGCGCACGTCGTCGGCGTAAATCTCCAGTTCGGGCTTGGTATTGATCTCGGCCTGGTTGGAGGTCAGCAAATTCTTGTTGCTCAGCTGTGCCAGGGTTTTCTGCGCCTTGGGGTGGATATGAATCCGCCCGTTGAAGACGGCTTTGGAGGCATCGCCGACGATACCGCGGAACACTTCGTTGGTCGTGCACTGCGGCACGCAATGCTCAACATTGGTGTGATAGTCGATCAACTGCTTGTTGCGCGGCAGATAGACGCCGTGCAGCTCCAGGTGTGCGCCTTCGCCGCGGTGATTGACCTGATAGTCGATGCGCTTGAGGCGGCTGCCCTGGGCCAGGGTGAAGCCATAAAAGCGCGCGGAGCGGTGCAGATCCACGTGTACGCCGCCGACATGCAGCAGGTCTTCCTGCTCCAGGTTGATGCGGTAGTGCTGCACCTGCGCATTAGCGCCTACGACTACTTCGGTCAGCGTATTGACGAAGCCATTCTGCTGCTCTGCACTGGACAGAAAGTGTTCGATCACCGCCGCCTGGCTGTGCTCGCCGAGCACCAGCAGCAGGCGCTGGTTACTGACCGCAGGCTCGGCTTCGGGCGTGGATACATTAAGCACGTACAGCGGCTTGGCCAGCTTCTGTTCGGCAGCCACATGCACCAGAATGCCGTCCGCCGCCCAGGCATTGCTCAGCGCGGCGAACAGATGACGCTCGGCGTCGACCACTTTGCCCAGATGCTGTTTGATCAATTCGCTCTGCGCCGCGTTGGCATCGGCAAAGCGCACTATACCCTCAGGCAAGGCGCTGGAATGCTCGGCAGAGAACTGACCATTGATGAACACCAGGCGCGTGGCATCCAGGTCTTCGATCGGTTCAATGCCCTGCTGCCAATCGCCGCCCGGCTTGACCGCCCATTGGCTCGGGCAGGCGCTTTGCAAAGGCGTCAGCGGCGTGTACTTCCACAACTCGGTCTTGCGCGTAGGCCACGCAGCGGCAGCCCAGCGGGCGGCCCCCTGCTCACGCAGGGGCGTTAGCCACTCGGGGCTGGTCTGCTGTTCGGCGAGTGTCAGCGCCTGTCGTTGAAAATCTGTCATAGGTTCAAGCGACCTCGTTTTCGAGCCAACCGTAGCCTTTGGCTTCCAGTTCCAGCGCCAGGCTCTTGTCGCCGGACTTGACGATGCGGCCGCCGGCCAGCACGTGGACATAGTCGGGCACGATATAGTCGAGCAAACGCTGGTAGTGGGTAACCACGATAAAGCTGCGCTGACCGTCACGCATGCTGTTAACGCCATCGGCGACGACCTGCAGGGCGTCGATATCCAGCCCCGAATCAGTCTCGTCGAGAATGCACAGTGACGGCTCGAGCAGCATCATCTGCATGATCTCGTTGCGCTTCTTTTCGCCACCGGAAAAACCTTCGTTAACGCCGCGCTTGAGAAAGCTGGCATCCAGATCCACGCGCTTGCTGGTCGCGCGCGCCAGTTTCATGAACTCCACGGAGGACAGTCCCGGCAAACCGGCGTGCTTGCGCTTGGCATCCAGCGATACCTTGAGAAACTCCATATTGCTCACGCCGGGGATCTCGACCGGGTACTGGAATGCCAGAAACAGGCCTTCGCGCGCACGCTCCTCGGTATCCAGTTCGAGTAGATTGTGACCCTTGAAGGTGATCGTACCTGCGGTGGCTTCATAGCCCGGGCGGCCGGACAATACATTGCCCAGGGTACTTTTTCCGGAGCCGTTAGGGCCCATGATGGCGTGCACTTCACCCGGTTTGATATCGAGACTCAAACCCTTGAGGATATCTTCATCCTTATCACCCACTTTCGCGTATAAATCCTTGATATGTAGCATATTCACTGCCTGATAACTGTTTGATTTAAGGGGTTGTCAGTCGCCAGGGCGGGTTAACCCACCGACCCTTCGAGACTGACTTCCAGCAACTTTCCGGCTTCCACTGCAAACTCCATCGGCAGCTCCTTGAACACGTCGCGGCAGAAGCCGTTGACGATCATGGAGATGGCCTTTTCCGCATCCAGACCGCGTTGCTGGCAGAGGAACATCTGGTCGTCGCTGACCTTCGAGGTGGTCGCCTCGTGCTCGACCACGGCGGTTGGATTGCGGCTTTCGATATAGGGGAAAGTGTGTGCCCCACACTGGTCGCCGATCAGCAGGGAGTCGCACTGGGTAAAGTTGCGCGCGCCATCCGCACCCGGATTGAAACGCACCAGGCCGCGATAGGAGCTGTTGCTGCGCCCCGCCGAGATACCTTTGGCGATGATCGTCGAGCGCGTATTCTTGCCCAAATGAATCATCTTGGTGCCGGTGTCGGCCTGCTGGAAGTTGTTGGTCAGTGCCACCGAGTAGAATTCGCCGACGCTGTTGTCACCCTTGAGAATGCAGCTGGGGTATTTCCAGGTCACCGCCGAGCCGGTTTCGAC
>JAWOGT010000157.1:0-7321 GCA_046496585.1 Halopseudomonas sp. | reverse complement strand
CCCCCGAAAGTCAGCCGCGGTCAGCCATTCCCCCAGCTTGGGGTTGAACGCTGGCGCCCGCGTCGGCAGATACTGCTCGGCATAGGCCGCGTCGCTATCGCGCAGCGCTACGCGCAGGTTCATGCTCGGCACCCCCCCGGCAGGCGGAATATGCAGGCCCAGATTGACGCCAATCGGGCCTTCTTCGGCCGCCACCCTCAGGCCCTGGGCGTCGAGATCCAAACCCCGTTCCCGGGACCATTGCCAGTCCATCTGCCCCTGCAATCGCGCATAGGCCCAGGGTTGGGGGAACAGGCAGGGCAGATGAATGCCCCAGTCGCGACTGTCGACGCGCAGTTGACCTGCGCCCGGGCTACCTTCGACGGTGCCACTGATACCCTGCAACGCCGGCACACCCTCCCATGCCTGTATACCGACGCCGTCCAGGGTCGCACGCAGATGCAGGCTGCCCAGATCGCCAGGATCAGCGCCGCCACGCAAGGCGATGTCACGCAGAAATCCTTCCGGGGCCAAGGTGCTCAGGCGCTGACGCAGCACCTCGCTGGTCAGCAGCGGCGCCAGAGCCTGGCTGAATAACGCCAAGGGCAGGCGGTCGAGGCGCACAGCCCAATTGCCCTGCGCGTCGCGCTCGCCCTGCCAGCGAGTGCGAGGCCAGACACGGTCATCCAGACGCAAGGTGAAATTATCGATTTGCAGGCGCTGTTCAGCGCCCAGCTGCAGGTGGAAGTCGGCGAGCACATCGCCAATCTGCGGTACGCTACGAGCAGGGATCGATAGCGGCGTCGGCGTCGGCGCTGCCGGCAGCGGGTCCAGCGCGGGCACCACCACCGGGGCGATCAATTGCCCCTGCAAGGCCTGCAGCTGCTGCTCGCGCCAATCACCCCAGAAGCGCCCGCCGGCCACCAGCTCTTGCAGGCGCGCGCTTTTCAGCAAGGGCGCGGGCAGATAACGGGCCCAGTTGATCGCAGGCAATTCCAGAAAAAAGTCCAGCGACAGCTCTTTCCAATTGCTGCCCAAAGCCGCTGCGCTCGCCTGCAAACGCACCTGTTGCCCATCCGGCAGCTGCACCTGGGCGTCAAGGCGATGTCCGTCGGCGCCATTCAGCAACGTCAGGTCACCATCGCGAAACAGCCACTCTGGTTGTTCAAACGGACTGATCTGAATCTGCGTATCCAGCAGGGTAATACGCCGCTGCTCCAAGAGTACTTCCAGGGCGTCATCCAGCCCTGTCTCACTGGCTTCCCGATCGCCAAGGCCGTACAGCCGCCAGCGCCCTTGACTATCTTCGACCAGTTCCAGAGCCAGCCCTTCGATCTGCAGGGCGTCCATGACCAGCCGGCGCTGCCAGAGGCTGGACCAGATATCGACCCGGGCGATAACGTCTTCCAGCGCGAACAGCACCGGGCTGGCCGGATTACCATCGGCGTGCACCTGTAATCCGCGCAACTTGAGCACCGGCTGGGCCCCCTGCATCTCCCCCTCGAGCTGATCGAGCAGGATCGCGCGGCCGGTTTTTTCCTGGACCCAGTCGAGCAATTCGACCTGATAGTCAGCGATCGCCGGCACAAACTGGCGCCCAAGGCTGACGTACGCGGCGACCAGCAGCAACCAGGCCACCAGCAGCACGATCAGCCCATCCAGGGTACGCTTTAAGCCGCGTTGCCAGAGCATGGAAGTTAGCCCGCCATCACATCAGCACCACATCATATTGCTCTTGGGTATAGACCGTTTCCACCTGAAACTTGATCGGTCGCTCGATAAAGATTTCCAGATCGGCCACATTCCCGGATTCTTCGTCCAGCAAGCGGTCAATCACCGACTGCGATGCCAGGACCATATAGGCACCCGCCTGGTAAGCCCGCGCCTCGCGCAGAATCTCACGGAAAATCTCGTAGCAGACACTTTCCGGGGTTTTCTGAATGCCGCGGCCAGAACAACAGGGGCAAGGCTCACAAAGAATCTGTTCAAGGCTTTCGCGGGTGCGCTTGCGCGTCATCTGCACCAGACCGAGCTCGGTAATGCCGATAATGTTGGTCTTGGCGTGGTCACGCTCCAGCTGCTTCTCCAGCGTACGCAATACCTGACGCTGATGTTCCTCATCTTCCATATCGATGAAATCGATGATGATAATGCCACCCAGATTACGCAGCCGCAGTTGCCGGGCAATCGCCGTGGCCGCTTCGAGGTTGGTCTTGAAGATGGTCTCTTCCAGATTGCGATGGCCGACAAAGGCACCGGTATTCACATCGATGGTGGTCATCGCTTCGGTCTGATCGATGACCAGATGGCCACCGGACTTGAGCATCACCCGCCGGCCCATGGCCTTTTGAATTTCGTCCTCGACGCCATACAGATCAAAGACCGGCCGCTCGCCAGGGTAGTGCTCAAGAAAACCGGACACCGCCGGCATCAGCTCCTGCACAAAGAGTTCGATTTTCTGGAAGGTTTCGCGTGAATCCACGCGGACCTTTTCGGTCCGCGGGCTGACCAGATCACGCAGGGTACGCAGCGCCAGCGACAGGTCTTCGTAAATCACCGACGGCGATGGCGCAGCCTGGATCTGCTGGGAAATTTGCAGCCACAGGCGACGCACATAGCGGATATCAGCGAGAATTTCGTCTTCGCGGGCGGCTTCGGCCGCGGTGCGCAGAATAAACCCACCCGCCTCCTCAATCCCCTCTGAGGCCACGCAGTGAGCGACGATCTGCTTGAGCCGCTCGCGCTCGCTTTCGTCCTCGATCTTCAGGGAAATGCCGACATGCGGCGTACGCGGCATATAGACCAGAAACCGGGAAGGAATGGAAAGATGGGTAGTCAGGCGCGCGCCTTTGGTGCCGATCGGGTCCTTGGTGACCTGAACCACCAGCGCTTGCCCCTCATGCAACAGGGCGGTGATGGGTTCCACAGCCGAGCCTTCGCGCTCCGATACCTCGGATGCGTGGATAAAAGCCGCGCGCTCCAGGCCGATATCGACGAAAGCGGCCTGCATGCCAGGCAACACCCGGACCACCTTGCCCTTGTAGATGTTACCGACAATACCGCGGCGCAGCGTGCGCTCGATGTGTACTTCCTGCAGCACACCATTTTCGACCAGGGCAACCCGGGTTTCCATTGGCGTGACATTGATCAGTATTTCTTCGCTCATGCGTTCTCCAAACCAGATCGCCGAAATGCGACTGCGCTCGCGATCCTTTCAACGGCCTGGACACTGTGCTTCAGAATACCGGAAATCGGAATTCCATTTCAAAGCGACTGCCAGCAGGGAATAGCAAAATCTGCTAGCAAGCGGGCAGTTTCCAGCAATGGCAGACCGACCACTGCGCTGTAACTGCCCTCGATGCGTTCCACAAAAACCGCCGCCAAGCCCTGAATAGCGTAGCTGCCGGCCTTGTCTGCCGGCTCGCCGGTGGCCCAGTAGGCGGTTATTTCCGCCTCGCCAAGAGGCCTGAAAAAGACCTGAGCATCGACCCGGACCAGCTCGCAGCGTGCTGCGCTGGCGACCGCGACGGCGGTCAACACCTGATGCGCGCGGCCCGACAGGCTGCGCAACATCTCGACTGCATGTTCTTCATTCAACGGCTTGCCGAGAATGCGCCCATCCACCACCACGACCGTATCGGCCGCCAGTACCACCGCGTCAGCCGCTACCCGCTGCTGACCAGCCACCACCTTGGCCCGGGCAACCCGCTCTACATAGACCTGAGCTGGTTCGTCGGCGAGCACGCGCTCATCGATATCACAGGCAAACTGCCGGTGCGCCACGCCGATCTGAGCCAGCAACGTGCTGCGTCTGGGTGAGGCCGAGGCCAGATACAAGCGCGGCATGATCGCGTCAGAGTACATGAAAGCGCAGCCTGATCACGCGCAACACCGAAGATACCCAGGGCCAGAGCAGCGCACTGACGAAGGCCGGCAACAGAAACAACAGGATCGGCGGCCGGCTGCCGGTCAGGCTGTTGAGCCACAGCAACACTATCTGCGCAGCGCCCAATACCGGCAACATCACCAGGCTCTGCTGCCACAGCGGGAAACGTCGAATGCGCTGATGCACTAACAGCATCATCCAGGCGACCAAAGTCATGACCAGCGCGTACTGCCCGAACAGTTGACCGTACAACACATCAGTGGCGAGTCCAGCGGTCCACGCCGTCAGCAGGCCAATCCGGTGGGGCAACGCCATGACCCAGTAAGCCACCACCATGGCCACCCACATCGGCCGGCCCAGGTCCATGGGCGCTGGCAGGGGCATGACGCTCAGCAACAAGGCGGCGACGAAAGTCAGGCCGACGATCAGATTAGTTCGCATCATTGCGCTCCCCCTCGGCCTGCGTTGCGTTGGCAGGCTCGCTGAGCGCTTCCTGCGGCGTTGCCAGCGAGGGCTCCAGCGGGTCCTGCAGCGCCTGTTCGACGGCCTGCAGCTCAGCGTTGTGGCGTTCGCTGCTCTCGTCCAGCACCGGCACCCGCTCGCCATAACCCGACTCGGCGCTGAACACCAACAACATGTAGCGACTGCGCATCAGCTGCGCGGTCGGCGCCACCTTCACCTGCGCAAAAGGTTGTGCCGGATCCTGCTCGACGGACAACACCCGCCCGACCGGGTAACCGGCAGGAAAGCGTTGGCCGAGGCCCGAGCTGACCAGAATATCGTCCACCCGAATATCGGCGGTATCACCGACGAAGCGTAATTCCAGCCATTCATTATTACCGGCACCGCTAGCGATCGCCCGCAAACCATTACGGTTAACCTGCACCGGCAGACTGTGCGAGGTGTCAGTAATCAGCAGCACCCGCGCGTTAAATGGCATGACTTCCACAACCTGGCCCATCAGGCCGGTGGCATCGAGCACCGGTTGGCCGAGAAAGACGCCATCGCGCTCGCCCTTGTTGATCAGCACGCGCTGGGTATAGGGGTTGGGATCAACGCCGACCAGTTCGGCTACCAGCACGCGCTCATCCACCAGCGAAGAAGAATTGAGCAACTCGCGCAGGCGCACGTTCTGCTCGGTCAGGGCCGCCAGCTTTTGCAGCTTGCGCTGGATCAGCAAGGCTTCGGCGCGCAATCCTGCGTTTTCAGCCAACAGATCAGCGCGACTCGAGACCTGCTGATAGGCACCGTCCCACAAGCGGACGGGCAAGTCGGCGACATTATAGATGGGCGTGAGAACCAGACTCAGGTGCGAGCGCAGTGGCTGCAGTGTCGACACCCGCGCATCAACCACCATCAGTGCGATGGACAGCACCGACAGGGCCAAAACCCGTACGCCCAGGGGTGGGCCTTTGATAAACAGCGGCTTGATGACGAGATCCTCGCAGCGACAGACTTCAGGCTGTCAGCAACCCATATCGGCAAGGGCGCACGGAGCTTGCCCCGTCCACCCCGGCCGCAATCCGCTTACTCGGTAGAAAGCAGATCCATGTTGTGCTGGTCCATCATTTCCAGCGCTTTACCGCCGCCGCGAGCCACACAGGTCAGCGGCTCTTCGGCGACGATCACCGGCAGACCGGTTTCCTGGGTGAGCAGCTTATCCAGGTCACGCAACAGGGCGCCGCCGCCGGTCAGAATCAGACCGCGCTCGGCAATATCCGACGCCAGCTCAGGCGGCGACTGCTCCAGCGCACTCTTGACCGCCTGCACGATAGTCGCCAGGGACTCCTGCAGCGCCTCGAGCACTTCATTGGAATTCAGCGTGAAGGCCCGCGGTACGCCCTCGGCCAGGTTACGGCCACGGACATCAACTTCCAGCACCTCCCCACCCGGGAAGGCCACGCCGATTTCCTGCTTGATACGCTCGGCAGTGGACTCGCCGATCAGGCTGCCATAATTACGCCGCACATAAGTCACAATGGCTTCGTCAAAACGGTCCCCACCGACCCGCACCGATTCGGCGTAGACCACGCCGTTCAGCGAGATCAAGGCGATTTCAGTGGTACCGCCACCGATATCCACCACCATCGAGCCGCGCGCTTCCTCGACCGGCAGACCCGCACCGATGGCAGCAGCCATGGGTTCTTCGATCAGGAACACCTCGCGGGCACCGGCACCCAAGGCTGACTCGCGGATCGCCCGGCGCTCAACCTGGGTCGACTTGCACGGCACGCAGATCAGTACGCGCGGGCTGGGCTGGATAAAGCTGTTTTCATGGACCTTGTTGATAAAATACTGCAGCATCTTTTCACAGACACTGAAGTCGGCGATGACGCCGTCTTTCATCGGCCGGATTGCCTGAATATTGCCCGGAGTGCGACCCAGCATGCGCTTGGCATCGGTACCGACGGCGACAACACTCTTCTGGTTACCATGGGTGCGAATGGCCACGACGGAGGGCTCATTCAGAACAATGCCGCGGTCGCGGACATAGATAAGCGTGTTGGCTGTGCCCAGGTCGATGGACAAATCACTGGAGAACATGCCACGAATTTTTTTGAACATGCGTTAAATACACCCTAAGGACGCGTGGGTTAATCGTAGGAGAAACACTGATAAGCAACCTGCTTGGCGTTTTGGCTTACGCCCCAACAGGCTCATTGGGGTGGAACGAACTCGGCTGACTGCACGCGAAAGATGAGGCGGCTGCCTTCGGCGGCGACATCGGTGAGCGCCGCCATCGGGCCCAGGGGCTGCGGCAGCATGGGCCGGGCGGCGGCGGACAGCATCTCTGCAAGCCGCGCTGCTTCACTCAGAGCCGGACTTGGTTGCACTTTTGGCGATGGCTGTGGCTGAGGCTGCTGCGGTTCGGGTTGGGACTGTGGGCTGAATTCATAATCGCCGGTTGCGACATCGTCACTGACAGGTGGGCCGACTTCATATGGCAACACCGGGCCGGGGTCCGGCTCGTCATCTGGCAGCGCATTTTCGGTTTCAATGGCCATGCCGACGATACCCAGTCCCAGGATGGCGGCCGTCGATATTGCCACGATGCGCCCGATGCCGGATTTCTGTGGTGGTGGTGGTGGTGGCGGTGGCGGTGGCTTCTGGTCCTGTTCCTGCTCATCCCGCTTCCGTTCGCGTTCGCGGTCTTCGTAGAGCTTTCGCTGGCGCTCGAACTCCTGCCCTTTCAGTTGCTCCGCGCGCTCTTTTGCTGCCCGCTCTGCGGCCTCCAGCTGCGCTCGGCGGCGGTCGAGCGCATCGGCTTCGGCCTTCAACCGGGCTTCCTCCTCGGCGCGGCGGGCAGCTTCGGCGGCATCCTCCACGGCGTCGGCCGGGCCCAGCCGCGCCAACGCGCGCTCGGCCGCCGAAGCGACCGACGCCGACTCGTCCAGCGCCAACGCCTGTAGTGCAGCGCGCGCCTTGTCGGCCATAAGCACCGCCTCGCCCTGCGCC
>JAWOGT010000144.1:0-4687 GCA_046496585.1 Halopseudomonas sp. | reverse complement strand
CGGCGATCACCACCAGCGCCACGAACAGCAGCAGAAAGCGTAACGGGCGCAGCAGGATGGCGCTCACGCCGCCTTGGTAACGGGAGGTCGAGCGGTCGATAAATCGATTGAACGGAGCGAACAGCCGCTTGCCCGGCGGCTGGCGTTCACCGTCACGGGCCGGCGGGCGCAGCAGTGCCGCGCACAGCGCTGGCGTCAGCGATAGCGCCAGAATCGTCGACACCCCCACCGAGATGGCCAGCGTCACCGAGAACTGCCGGTAGATGCCGCCAGTTGAACCGGGAAAGAACGCCATGGGCAAGAACACCGCAATCAATACCAGGGTGGTGCCGATGACCGCCGAGGTTACCTGATCCATCGCCTTGACGGTGGCCTGGTAGGGACTCAGGCCCTCTTCTTCCATCAGCCGCTCGACATTTTCCACCACCACGATGGCATCATCCACCAAAGTACCGATGGCCAGAATCATCGCGAACAGGCTCAGCAGGTTGATCGAAAAGCCGAACAGCCAGAGCCCCATGCAGGCACCGGCCAACGCAATCGGTACCACGATGGTCGGGATAAGCGTGGCGCGCCAGCTTTGCAGAAATACGAACATCACCAGAAAGACCAGCAGCATGGCGATCGAGAGGGTAATCAGCACTTCCTTGATGGATGCGCTGATAAAGGGCGTGCTGTCGTAGGGAATAATCCAGCCAATATCATCGGGAAAGCCGCGCTCCAATTCAGCTATACGCTGCTTGACGCCCGCTGCGACGTCCAGGGCATTGGCCCCCGGTGTCAACTGCACGGCCATACCGGCGGCTTCCTGGCCATTGATCTCCAGCCGGGTCAGGTAGCTTTCTGCGCCGAGCTCAACCCGCGCGACATCACCCAGGCGCACGGCCGAGCCGTCTGAGTTGGCACGCAGGATAATTTGCGCAAACTCCTCCGGCGTAGCCATACGCCCCTGGGTCTGAATGGTCGCGGTAATCTCGATATTCTCGGCGTTGGGCAGATCACCCACCGCGCCGCCGGCAGACTGGCTGTTCTGCTCCCGTACCGCCGAGAGTACGTCCGCCGGGGACAGACCGAAACTGGCCAATTTGTCCGGGTTGAGCCAGATACGCATGGCGTACTGGGTGGAAAACTCGCGGATATCGCCCACACCAGGCACCCGGCGCAGCTCGTCAACGACCTGCGCCGAGGCGAAATTGCCCAGGTCGAGGGCCGAATTCTCACCGTGTTTCGACGTCAGCGCGACAATCATCAGGAAACTGGAGGAGGCCTGCCTGACCTGTACGCCCTGACGCCGGACTTCCTCGGGCAAACGCTGCTCCACGCGGCTCAGGCGGTTCTGCACTTCCATCTGGGCATTGTCGATGTCGGTGCCGGCCTGGAACGTCAGTTCGATGGACGCGCTACCATTCGATCGGCTGGTAGCCTGCATATACAGAAAGCCTTCAACCCCGTTGAGCTCCTGCTCGATGACCTGCGTGACATTGGTTTCCAGCACCGAGGCATCTGCACCCGGGTAGCTGACGCTGATCGTCAGCGACGGCGGGGCAATGGTCGGATACTGTTCAACCGCAAGATCGCGTAATGCCAGGACGCCACCCAAACCGATAATCAGCGCAATAACCCAGGCGAACACCGGGCGCTTGATAAAGAAATGCGGGGTCATGGCGCGCCATTCCCCTCGGCACCGGTCTTATCAGCACCTTGTTCGGCGTCTGACCCAGGCTCGGCTTCGGCAATACGGACTTTCTGGTCAGGGCGCACCTTCTGCAAGCCCGCCACAATGACCCTGTCGCCCGGCTGCAATCCGGCCGTGATAACCCAGTTACCATCCCGTTGCTCACCGACCTTGACCGGGCGCACCGCGACCGTGTCTTCGGCAGTCACCAGGCGCACTGTCGGGCCCTGCTCAGTCATCTGTACCGCACGCTGGGGTAACAGCATGCCCTCGGCGCGAATACCCGCCTGAATGCGCGCGTTCACAAACTGGCCCGGTAACAGCAAACGGTCCGGGTTGGGGAATTCGGCGCGCAGGGCCACGGTGCCCGTGGCCTGATCAATGCTCATGGCGTAGAAATTCATCAGGCCAACCTGGTCAAATTCACTACCGTCTTCCAGGGTTAGCGTCACCGCAACGTCGCCACCCTCTGGGCGGGTCAGCGCACCGGAGGCCAGCTGCAAGCGAATCGCTAGCAGCTCCGCGCTGGACTGGGAAAAATTCACATAGACCGGATCAAACTGCTCGACCGTGGTCAGCAGCGTACCGTTCGCCGCACTGACCAGCGCGCCTTCGGTCACTTCGGCGCGGCCGGCGCGGCCGGCGATCGGCGTGCTGATGGTGGTGTAATCCAGATCCAGCTGCGCGGCATCCAACTGCGCCTTGGCCAGTGACACATCCGCCTGCGCAGTGCGCAGCCGGGCGACCGCTGAATCATACTCTTGCTGGCTGATAGCCTGCTCCTGCACCAGTCCTTTGTAGCGCTGCACATCCTGGGCCGCATTGGCTTCCGTGGCCTGGGCACGATCAAGCGCAGCCTTGACCGCGCTCAGCTTGGCCTGCATTTCCCGGGGGTCAACGGCAAATAGCGCTGCGCCCGCTGCCACATCACTACCTTCACGGTAGAGCCGTTGTTGAATAATGCCATCAACGCGCGCGCGTATTTCGGCGGTCCGCACAGCCTGAACTCGCCCGGGCACCGCGATGATGTTTTCGATCGGTTCGGCGCGCATCACCTGGATTTGCACCTCGGGTGCAGGCGGCGTCTGACTGGCGGCAGAGGAGGCTTCCTCACGCCCACAGGCGCCCAGCATCAAAGCCGAGAGAAGGAGCAGGGCTGTTGAGGCAGAGTGGCGGCGCATGGGTTTTCCCTTTCTGAGCATAAACTGACAGGCCTGTCCCGTATGCAAGACAGGCACGAACCGGAGCAGCGCGAGGGCTGCCGCGGCGCAATTATGGCACTGGCACGCCGGGCAAACTAGACAACTAGCTCTAGTTATTAGAGCCCACACTGCTCGAGTTGCTACAAGGCGTGTCCCGCGGTTGTCCCGCAGATTAGCATGAAGCCGCCTGGATGGGCTGACCAGCAAGCGCAAACCGACCCGTACCAGCACGCCGACTGATCAACGCCTGCCTTCGGTTAAACCGGCTCAGGGTTGCGCCCGCCGCAATACCAGCCAGCCGGTCAAGCCTAAGGAAGCCACGAGCGCCAGCGATGCACAGGAAGAAACAGGAGGACTATAGGCAAGCTGGGTGCGCTTGGTGCGCGGCACTCTAACAGCAGATTCCAGACCGAGAGACCAGGGATGGCCGGGCTACAAAACAAAGACTCTGGCCTGCGGTGGTTACCGCAGGCCATTGGCACTCAGACGTAAGCTTGTTCAGCAAAGCCGCGTGGCAGGCGCTGGGTACCCGGCATGGCTGCCAGCTTGTCAGCCCAGAAACCGCGCCAATCGTACGTCGGCTGCGCGGGTACGCTAGCCTTGGCCTTGCGTGCAGCGCGGCGCTTGGCGTTACGTGAACGGCGTAGCGCTTCCTGGAACGCCTCCGTACGCCGGCAGTTGCGACATTTGACCCGGCTTACCTTGTTAGTGGACTCAAGATGCGAACCTTCACTACCGCAGGCAAGATGCCCGGCCGTCTTGTAATGGGTAACCATGGGTAATTCTCCTTCCCAGTGCCTTTTTTTATAAGCCCTGCTCAGCCTGATTTGGCTGAGAGGGGCTCTCTCATTGAGCAGACACGATGCTGCCAATGTTTCGACATCCCATTAGACTGGCGGTTCGATAGCCGAGCATCGAACACGTGCTCAGGGAGCCGGTAAGCGGCGCTGACCAGGAGTGTGGCGAGTGCTGTGCATTCATCCGTCACATGGCCGCCCACTACTTCAGCTGTCGCGAATCAGCACTTCAAGCAGCTCGATTTCGAACACCAGGTTCGAATTCGGCTTGATATGCGGACCAAACTGGCTGGCCCCGTAACCCAGATGGGCGGGGACGAACAACTTGCGTTTGCCACCGACACGCATGCCCATCATGCCCAGATCCCAGCCCTTGATCACTTGCCCAGTGCCTATGACACATTGAAAGGCCTTGCCACGCTCATAGGACGAATCGAACACCGTACCGTCCTCCAACATGCCCTTGTACTGGGTGGTGATCAAGGCGCCCTTGACTACCTGCTTACCCTCGCCGACCAGAATATCGGTTACTTCCAGCTCGTCACTCATATATCACCTTTTGCATGGGGTGCTGGATCTGTGACGGGACGATCCGAGCTGCGGTCACAATCGCCGGTTCAGCCGGACTGCTGAATCACCCTAGCAAACCGCGACCCAGCCGACGCATGACCTGGAACTTAACTCCGCCAGCTCTTTCACATAGTGCAGATAAGCCATCCGAGTCAGGCCCATGATCATTCATCCACACCAAGCCGAACCCCCTCAGGCAGACCCCGCGCTGCTCCTCTTCACTTCGCCCAAGGAGCGCCTGGCGTTTTACCGCCGCGAAATATTCAACGAGACCAGCAACCTGGCCGCCCGCACCCATGCCTATTTGACCGCCCAATCGTTCCTGGTGATTGCCTACGCGTCCTGCATGGCCAATCTCAATCCGGATTGGGGCAAGTTGTTTACGCTGGTTGTGCCGACCACCCTAGCGCTGTTTGGCGTGCTCTGTTCACTCAGCGCCTGGC
>JAWOGT010000037.1:0-4798 GCA_046496585.1 Halopseudomonas sp. | reverse complement strand
GCCCGATGAGAAGATTCGCGCATTGATCGATAACATCAGCGCCCGCAGCGCTGATCCGATTCTGCGCCGCTCCGCCGCCCGGGTGAACAGCGTGGGCGCCATCTACCAGCTAACCTGCACCTTCTATGACGCCTTGATAAACAACGACGACAGCTACATTGCTGCCCGTGCGATCCAGTTCTTCACCCCCGGCATCCCCCAAGTCTACTATGTCGGACTGTTGGCCGGCTGCAACGATGAAGAGCTGATGAACGCCACCGGCGAGCTGCGTGATATCAACCGGCATTTTTACAGTCTGGAAGAGATGGACGAAGCCATCGAACAACCGGTGGTGCAACGGCTGCTCACGCTGATGCGCTTTCGCTCCAGCTACCCCGCCTTCGACGGCCGCTTCGAGCTCAACTATTCAAACGACTCCAGCGTGTCGATGGCCTGGCGGCAGGGCGAGCACTATTGCCATTTACTGGTCGACCTGAACTTCAAGACCGCCAGAATCACCTATCTGGATGAGGATGATCTCAGCGAGCAACGCTTCACCTGCTAGCTCGATGAGCAGCAGGCCATTGCCCCCCAGCGCTCAGCCTAATACGCCGGTAGAGCAGCTGTGGCCCAGCACTGGCGGCTCAATCCTTGTCCCGGCGCTGAGCGCGGGCCAGCCGATGCTCTTCCTCGCGGCGTTCTGCCAGCACATTCTGGACGTAGCTGATATGCCGGCTGGCGCTGGCCCTGGCGTCATCCGCCCGGTGCTCGGTAATCGCGTCAAACAGCTCGCGGTGCTGGCTGATCAGCATCAAGCGGGTTTCAGCGCGTAGCTCATACATGCCGCCGATATTGGTGACCACGTTGCGCTTGAGCAGGTCGAACAGTCCGCGAATCGTGTGCAACAGTATGGTGTTGTGGCTGGCTTCGGCAATCGCCAGGTGAAAGCGCGCATCAGCCGCCCCCTCCTCCGCGCGGCTGGCCGCACTGAGTGGATCATAGCAAAACTGCAACGCATCATAGGCCTTGCGCAGATGTTGCAGATCCAGCTCGGTGGCCCGCAGGGCGGCGTAGTAGGCGCAGTCGGCTTCCAGCGTGTGGCGGAACTCGAGCAGGTCGCGCTGCGCCTCCGGATGACTTTCCAACAGCCCGAGTAGCGGATCACTGAAACTCGACCCCAGCGTGGCGGCAACATAGTGGCCACCGCCCTGACGACTGACCAGCAACCCCTTGGCCGCCAGCTTGTGAATCGCCTCGCGCAGTGAAGGTCGCGACACGCCGAATTGCTCTGCCAGGGCCCGCTCGGCCGGCAAGCGTTCACCCGGCTGCAGAGTGCCCTCAAGGATCATCGACTCCAATTGCTCGACGATGGTATCCGCCAAGCGGCGCTGATGAATCTGACCTATTTTCATAACCCTCCAAATTGGTATGACCAATAGGCTTAAAGTATGCATTTACTACCCAGCGCAAACAACCGTTTACCTTATTATTAGACAAAGGTCTTATTTGTCTGGTTTGACACTGTTATAAAGCCTGCCCTACCCTGAGCACCGCAGCTTTTATATTGGTATTACCAATTAACCATCCAAGAATAATCAGGAGCACTCATGTCATCCGGAGTCCTAGCCTTGCTGGCGCTATTCCCCATTGTGCTGGCGGGTATTCTGCTGGTCGGCCTGCGCTGGCCGGCGCGTCAAGCCATGCCGCTGGTCTATCTGGTGACCGCCGCGATCGGCTTGCTGGCCTGGGACATGAGCTTCAACCGCATCCTGGCGTCTACGCTGCAAGGCCTGATCATTACCATCGGCCTGCTGTGGATCATTTTTGGCGCGATTTTGCTGCTCAACACCCTTAAACATTCCGGCGGCATCACCGCGATTCGCGCCGGCTTTGCCACCATCAGTCCGGATCGGCGCATTCAGGCCATCATTATCGCCTGGCTGTTCGGTTGCTTTATCGAAGGGGCCTCGGGATTCGGCACCCCGGCAGCGATTGCCGCGCCACTGCTGGTGGCCATCGGCTTCCCGGCCATGGCAGCGGTGCTGATGGGCATGCTGGTCCAGAGCACGCCGGTCTCCTTTGGCGCAGTCGGCACGCCGATTCTGGTCGGTGTGACTACCGGCCTGGACAGCGTGACCATTGGTGCCGATCTGGCCGCACAGGGTTCCAGCTGGGACGCCTACCTGATGTTGATCAGTGCCAAGGTGGCGATCATGCATGCGATTGTCGGCACCATCATGCCGTTGATCATGGCGATGATGCTGACCCGTTACTTCGGCAAGGAAAAAAGCTGGCGCGCCGGCTTCGAGGTGCTGCCGTTCGCGCTCTTTGCCGGCCTCGCCTTTACCATTCCCTATATGCTCACCGGGGTCTTTCTCGGGCCGGAGTTTCCGTCGCTGCTCGGCGGGCTGGTCGGTCTGGGCATCGTCACCACGGCTGCCCGCTTCGGCTTTCTGGTACCCAAAACCACCTGGGACTTTGCTGATCGCAAGGACTGGCCCAGCGAGTGGCTGGGCAGTATCGAGATGAAACTCGATGAGCTGACGGCCAAACCCATGGGCAGCTTCCGCGCCTGGTTACCCTACATGCTGGTCGGTCTGATTCTGGTCATCAGCCGCGTATTCCCCGAGGCTACCGCCCTGTTTCGCGCGCTCTCCTTCAGCGCCAGCGATCTGCTCGGTGAAACCGGCATCAGCGCCGGCATTGAGCCCTTCTATCTGCCGGGCGGCATTCTGGTGCTGGTAGTGCTGGCGACGTTTTTCCTGCACCGCATGCGGGTCAAGGAGCTTGCCTCAGCGGTCAAGGAGTCCAGCGGTGTACTGCTCAGTGCCGGATTTGTGCTGCTGTTCACCGTGCCGATGGTGCGCATCCTGATCAACTCAGGGGTGAATGCGAGTGACCTGCCAAGCATGCCGATCGCCATGGCCAGTTTCGCCGCTGACAGCGTCGGCGGCGTATACCCGCTGGTTGCGCCCATGATCGGTGCCCTCGGTGCCTTCCTGGCCGGCTCCAACACCGTATCGAACATGATGTTCAGCCAGTTCCAGTTCGGCGTTGCCAGCAACCTGGGGCTGTCCACCGCGCTGATTGTCTCGGCGCAGGCGGTTGGCGCCGCGGCCGGCAACATGGTGGCTATTCACAACGTCGTGGCGGCCTCGGCCACCGTCGGCCTGCTGGGACGTGAAGGTGCCACGCTGCGCAAGACCATTTGGCCTACGCTGTACTATGTATTCATGACCGGCGTGATCGCGTTGATCGCCGTGTATGTGCTGGGTGTCACCGATCCATTGCAGACGCCTTGAGACTTGCCCTGAGAGCGCTCCAGCCATGCCGGGGCATCATTCGTTTGAAGACATTCAGAGACCTATGCCATGATCATTTCCGCTGCCACTGATTACCGTGCTGCCGCCAAGCGCCGCCTGCCGCCGTTCCTGT
Organism: Halopseudomonas sp.; assembly: GCA_046496585.1. Taxonomy (GTDB): domain Bacteria; phylum Pseudomonadota; class Gammaproteobacteria; order Pseudomonadales; family Pseudomonadaceae; genus Halopseudomonas. The sequence goes on along the minus strand of JAWOGT010000037.1, from coordinate 1,384 downwards.
TTCACTACATCGATGGCGGCGCCTATGCCGAGCAAACCCTCAAGCGCAACGTCACTGACCTGGCCAATATCGCCCTGCGTCAGCGGGTTCTGAAGAACATGACCGACCTGAATCTGGAGACGCGCCTGTTCGACGAGACCCTGTCGATGCCGGTCGCCCTGTCTCCCGTGGGCTTGACCGGCATGTACGCCCGCCGTGGCGAGGTGCAGGCGGCCAAGGCGGCGGCCGACAGGGGCATCCCCTTTACCCTGTCCACCGTTTCCGTCTGCCCGATCGAAGAAGTCGCGGCCGCCATCAGCCGACCCATGTGGTTCCAGCTGTATGTGCTCAAGGATCGCGGCTTCATGAAGAATGCGCTGGAGCGCGCCAAGGCCGCGGGCGTCACCACCCTGGTGTTTACCGTGGACATGCCGACACCCGGCGCGCGCTACCGCGATGCACACTCGGGGATGAGCGGACCCAATGCGCCACTGCGACGCATGCTGCAGGCCGTCACCCACCCACGCTGGGCTCTGGATGTCGGCTTGCTCGGCAGGCCACATGATCTGGGCAACATTTCCGCCTACCGCGGCAACCCGACCGGCCTGGCTGATTATATTGGCTGGCTGGGCGAGAATTTTGATCCGTCGATTGCCTGGAAAGACCTGGAATGGATTCGCGACTTCTGGCAGGGCCCGATGATCATCAAGGGCATTCTGGATCCGGATGATGCGCGGGATGCCGTGCGCTTTGGCGCTGATGGCATTGTCGTGTCCAACCATGGCGGACGCCAACTCGATGGTGTGCTGTCCACCGCTCGGGCACTGCCGGCAATTGCCGATGCGGTCAAGGGCGACCTGAAGATCCTCGCTGACTCCGGCATCCGCTCCGGGCTGGATGTCCTGCGCATGCTGGCGCTGGGCGCCGACTGTGCGATGCTCGGGCGCGCCTACATCTATGCCCTGGCCGCCGGTGGCGGCGCGGGCGTCAGCCACCTGCTGGAGCTGATCGAGAAGGAGATGCGCGTTGCCATGGTGTTGACGGGGACCAAATCAATCAGTGAGATCAGCTCTGATCTGCTGGTACGTGAATTCGGACACTAACGGGGGAAAGATCATGAGCCTGCCTGCCGATTTCCTCAGCGCCGCGCGGCAAGTGCTACCCGCCGAGCGGCTGTTTGACGACCCCCTGTCCACCCTGGCGTTCGGCACCGATGCCAGTTTCTACCGGCTGATTCCCAAGCTGGTAGCGCGGGTCGAGTCCGAAACCGAAGTCATCGCCCTGCTGCGCCTCGCGTCTCGCTATCAGGTGCCGGTGACCTTCCGTGCCGCGGGTACCAGTTTGTCCGGCCAGGCCATCAGTGATTCGGTACTGATTGTCCTGGGCGATCACTGGAACGCTCGGG
>JAWOGT010000376.1:0-9273 GCA_046496585.1 Halopseudomonas sp. | reverse complement strand
GCTTCGATGTTGCCTTTAACCTGAAGCACAATGGGCGCGCGGTGTTCAGCCTGCGCCCTGCGCACGGCGAGCAGGAGGCGCGGCGGCGGGTGGCGAGTGTCTGCGGGCCGGGCTTTGTTGACCAGTCGTTATCGATCGACAGCGAACGCAGTGGTCTGCGCTTGTGGGGCTGGGTCGGGTTGCCGACGTTTTCGCGCAGTCAGGCCGATCTGCAGTATTTTTTCGTCAACGGTCGCATGATCAAGGACAAACTCGTGGTGCATGCCGTGCGTCAGGCGTATCGGGATGTGCTGTTCAATGGTCGGCACCCGACCTTTGTGCTGTTTCTCGAAGTGGATCCTGCGGTAGTCGATGTCAATGTGCATCCGACCAAGCATGAGGTGCGCTTTCGTGACGGCCGCATGGTCCACGATTTTTTGTTCAGCACCTTGCACCGGGCGCTGGCAGCCCAGCGCCCCGGCGATCAATCGGGTACTACGGATTCGCCCGTTGCTCCAGCCCTGGCCGAACCTTTGAGTAACGGCGTGTCTGCTGGCGTGTTCTCCGGGCAGGAGCGGATGGTCTTGAATGAGCCTGCTGCCAGTTGGTCCACGCAGCCTGCGTACCAGCCAGAGCGGCCGTCGGCAGCTGAAGTGAACGGTGTGTTGCAGGGCTACTCGGCACTCTATGGTGAGCAGACGAACTCTGGCAGCCAGCCGCCAGCCGGCATGTTAGCGGCTGGCGCGGCGCAGAACGATGTGCCGCCGCTGGGCTATGCCGTGGCGCAACTGCATGGCGTGTATATTCTGGCCGAGAATGCGCAGGGGCTGGTGGTGGTGGACATGCATGCGGCGCATGAGCGTATTACCTATGAACGGCTCAAACTGGCGATGGATCAGGAAGGCTTGCGCGGTCAGCCGTTACTGGTGCCTGAGTCCCTGGCGGTTAGCCAGCGCGAGGCTGATTGTGCCGAAGAGCACGCGCAGTGGTTTTCGCGCCTGGGTTTTGAGTTGCAACGTATGGGACCGGAAACCCTGGCTATTCGGGAAATTCCCGCGCTGCTGCGCCAGGCGGATGCAGCGCAGCTGGTGCGCGATGTCCTCAGTGATCTCCTCGAATACGGCACCAGCGATCGTATCGAGGCTCATCGCAATGAATTATTGTCGACCATGGCCTGCCATGGTTCGGTCCGCGCCAATCGGCGGCTGACATTGACGGAAATGAATGCCCTGCTGCGTGATATGGAGCAGACCGAGCGCAGTGGTCAATGCAATCACGGAAGACCCACCTGGACGCAGATGGCTATGCTCGAGCTGGATAAATTGTTCCTGCGTGGACGCTAAGTCTGTGCGGGCATTTCGCCGCCGACAATCGGGCGATAAAGTGTATCGGAGTATTGCGTGAATACGGTCGTCAAACCTCCGGTCATCTGCCTGATGGGACCCACTGCTGCGGGTAAAACAGACCTGGCTTTGTACCTGGCAGAGCACTTGCCTTGCGAGCTGATCAGTGTCGTTTCGGCGCTGGTGTATCGCGGCATGGATATCGGCACAGCCAAGCCGGATGCCGACACGCTGCGCCGCTTCCCGCATCATCTGGTCGACATTCTTGATCCTGCACAAGCCTATTCAGCGGCACGTTTCTGCTCCGACGCCCAGGCCCTGATCAGCGATATTCACGCGCGCGGGCGCATCCCGCTGCTGGTGGGCGGTACCATGCTGTATTTCAAGGCGCTGGCCGATGGCATGGCCAGCATGCCAGCAGCCGACCCGCTGATCCGTGCTCACATCGATACCCTGGCGGGCGCACAAGGCTGGCAGGCAGTGCACGACAGACTCGCGGAAGTGGATCCGCAAGCCGCTGCGCGCATTCACCCCAATGACCCGCAGCGGATCCAGCGAGCCTACGAAGTGTTCCTGATTTCAGGCGTTAATCTGAGCGAATGGCACCGGCGGCAAGCGTCAGAAAAAGCCGCTGGGCAGACGCCCGGATCAACTTTTTTGCCTTATACTGTGCGCTACTTATCGATAGCGCCTGCGGATCGTCAGGTGTTGCATCAACGCATCGCCGAGCGTTTTGCGCTGATGATGCAGCAAGGGCTTGTCGACGAGGTCAGGGCCTTGCACGCCAGAGCTGATTTGCACGTCGATCTGCCGTCGATCCGGGCGGTGGGTTACCGGCAAGTATGGGATTATCTGGAGGGGAAACTCTCCAGGGATGAGGCGGTCGAAAGAGGGACGATCGCCACCCGTCAATTGGCCAAGCGGCAGTTGACCTGGTTACGTGGATGGAAGGCGGATATTGAATGGTTCGACAGCCTGGATCCAAAAAGATTTGAGCAGGCCTTGAAAGCGCTGCAGACGGGCACAATATAAGTTTTCTATCTTCTGCTAATCTTTCTCAATGTCAGAGGGTCGTTTGAGAATTGGCACCGGCTTTCCGAATGGCTAATGGACAGTGTGATGAAATCGCATTACCTAATGCTAACAAATAAGCTTTCCTTAATTTCCATAAGGAGTGAAATAATGTCAAAAGGGCATTCACTACAAGACCCTTACCTGAACGTTCTGCGCAAGGAACGGGTTCCGGTATCCATTTATCTGGTCAACGGCATCAAGCTGCAAGGCCAGATCGAGTCATTCGACCAGTTTGTCATCCTGCTGAAGAACACTGTCAGCCAGATGGTCTACAAGCATGCTATTTCCACTGTGGTCCCGGGGCGTCCAGTACGCTTGCCGGTCCTGGCCGGTGGTGATGAAGCAGAGACAGAAGTACCTTGATCTTCGGGGAGGTCTGATTGTTTTTCGAGCGTCACGAAGGGGGTGAGCGAGCGGTTCTGGTTCATCTTGAGGGTCAGGATGAGCACGCCCGGGAAGATCCCCAGGAGTTTGTCGAGCTGGCCAATTCCGCTGGCGCCGATATAGCTGCCTTTCTCACCGTCAATCGCCACCGCCCCAGCCCGCGCTTTTTGATTGGCGCAGGCAAAGTTGAAGAACTGCAAGCCAGTGTTGCCGAGCATGAGGCAGATCTGGTCATCTTCAATCACGTGCTGACACCCAGTCAGGAACGTAATCTTGAGCGCGAGCTGAAATGCCGGGTTATCGATCGTACCGGTCTGATACTCGATATCTTTGCCCAGCGAGCCCGTACCCATGAGGGCAAGCTGCAGGTCGAATTGGCTCAGCTTGATCACTTGAGCACCCGATTGGTGCGCGGCTGGACCCACCTTGAGCGGCAAAAAGGTGGTATTGGTTTGCGTGGGCCTGGGGAGACGCAGCTCGAAACGGATCGACGGCTGTTGCGTGAACGGATCAAGCAAATCTCCCGGCGGTTGGAAAAAGTCCGTAGTCAGCGCGAGCAGGCCCGCCGTTCACGGCGCCGCGCCGAGATCCCGGTAGTTTCTCTGGTGGGCTATACCAATGCCGGCAAGTCAACGTTGTTCAACGTTGTCACCAGCTCGACGGTATACGCCGCCGATCAGCTGTTCGCCACCCTGGATCCGACGCTCAGGCGCATAGAGCTGGCTGATATCGGCGCGGCTATTCTCGCCGATACGGTCGGGTTCATCCGCCATTTGCCGCACAAGCTGGTCGAGGCTTTCCGTGCCACGCTGGAGGAATCCAGTCAGGCAGATTTGCTACTGCATGTTATCGATGCAGCAGATCCCGATCGCGCTTCGCACATCGAGCAGGTGGTCAAGGTGCTGACCGAAATCGGCGCCATAGAGTTGCCGATCCTTGAGGTGTACAACAAGATCGATCTGCTTGAGGGTGTTGAGCCGCATATTCAGCGTGACGAAGCCGGCATGCCTGTGCGGGTGTGGGTTTCCGCGCAGCAGGGGTTGGGCCTGGATCTGGTCGCCCAGGCCATGGCCGAGCGCCTGGGTCAGGATGTGATTCTGGAGTCGGTGGTGCTGGAGCACACTGAGGCCCGGTTGCGCGCGCAATTTCACGCGCTGGGGGCGGTGCTGGAAGAGCGCACTACGGACGACGGTCGGCAACACCTCGATTTGCGCGTGCAGCGCAGCGACTTCAACCGCTTGCTCAAACGCGAAGGATGGCAGCCGGACGCCTTCCTCCGGCAACACACTTTGCAATAATGGCCTGGCCCAGGGTTCGCTTAGGTCAGGTCAATTGCTGTAGGATTGACTAAATATCTGGGATGGCCCAAGGGTCGTCCCGGTCTGGCAGGATTACGAACAACGGAGAGCGCTATGGCCTGGAATGAGCCTGGTGGTGGTAAGAATAACAACCAAGACCCTTGGGGTAGTGGCGGCGGCAACAATGACAAGAATAGTGGTAACCGCGGCGGCAAGCAGGGCCCCCCAGACCTTGATGAGGCGTTGAAAAAGCTTCAGGACAGCCTGAATGGGTTGTTTGGCGGCAAAAAAGGCAGCGGCAGCAATAATGGCGGCAGCAATCGCAGCAGCGGTGGTGCCGGTATCCCGAAGGCCGTCTGGGCTATTGCCGGTCTGATTGTCATTGCCTTCTGGTTGTTCAGTGCGGTCTACACCGTGGATGAGCAGGAGCAGGCTATTGTATTGCGTTTTGGTGAATATAACCGGACGGTGGAATCGGGTCTGCATCTGTACTTCCCGCCGATCGAAAGAAAATTCCAGCGGAACGTCACCCAGGTCCGTTCCTATCGCCAGCAAGGTCAGATGCTTACTGAAGACGAGAATATTGTCGAGGTGCCACTGGCAGTTCAGTACCGCATTTCCAATCTCGAGAATTTCGTTCTCAAGGTGGAAGATCCTGAAATCAGCTTGAAGCATGCGACCGAAAGTGCCTTGCGTCACGTGGTCGGTTCCACATCGATGCACCAGGTGCTGACCGAAGGTCGCGAGCAGATGGGCGTTGAGACCACCGAGCGGTTACAGCGCTATCTGGATACCTACAATACGGGTATCACGGTCGTTCAGGTCAACATTGAAAGCGCTCAGGCGCCGGCTGAAGTGCAGGACGCGTTTGATGACGTGATCCGGGCGCGTGAAGACGAAGTGCGTGAGCGGAACCAGGCTGAATCCTACGCCAACGGCGTTATTCCAGAAGCGCGCGGCCAGGCCCAGCGATTGCTGGAAGAGGCCAACGGTTATCGCGATGAGGTCATAGCGCGGGCTGATGGTGAGGCGCAACGCTTTAACCAGCTGTACGTGCAGTACGAATTATCACCGGAGGTACTGCGTGAGCGCATGTATATCGAAACCCTGCAGGATGTGATGACCAGCACCAGCAAGATTCTGGTATCGGGTGGCGATGGTAATAACAATCTGCTGTACCTGCCGTTGGACAAGTTGATGCAGCAGGGTGGCGGCGGGAGCTCTTCCTCTTCGTCGACCAGTTCGGATTCAGGCGCAGGTGGTACTCAGGCCCGCGCGCCGGTTCAGCTACCGCAGCGTGATGTGCGTGCAAGGGAGTCTCGCTGATGAGTAATAAAACGATTTTCGGTCTGATTCTCGCCTTGATAGTGGTGGTGGTTGGCTGGAACAGCTTTTTTGTGGTGAGCCAGATCGAGCGCGGGATCGTGCTTCAGTTCGGTAAGGTAGTGAAGAATGACGTGCAGCCCGGTTTGCATTTCAAGTTGCCCTTTGTCCAGGAGCACCGTCTGTTTGATGGACGCCTGCTGACCCTCGACACCTCCACCCAGCGCTACTTGACGCTGGAGAAGAAGGCGTTGATGGTCGACTCTTATGCCAAGTGGCGGATTGCCAATGTCGAGCGCTTCTATACGGCCACTTCGGGTATGCGTTCCATCGCTGAGGAGCGCCTGTCGCGGCAGCTGGAATCCGGTCTGCGCAACGAAGTAGCGCGGCGTACCCTGAATGAGGTGGTGTCCGGTGAGCGTGACCAATTGATGGCCGACATCACCGTTACGCTGGATACCAGTGCGCGTCGCGAGCTGGGTATCGAGGTGCTCGATGTGCGGGTCAAGGCCATTGACTTGCCGCGTGAAGTGAATCGCAGTGTGTTCGAACGCATGAGCACCGAGCGTGAGCGTGAGGCGCGTGAGCACCGGGCCAAGGGTCGTGAGCTGGGTGAAGGTATCCGCGCAGACGCCGATCGGCAGCAGCGCGTGATTCTGGCTGAAGCCTTTCGTGAAGCCGAGCAGATTCGCGGTGACGGTGATGCGCAGTCCGCGGCAATCTATGCCGAGGCCTACAACAAGGATCCGGAGTTCTACTCCTTCTATCGGAGTCTCCAGGCTTATCGGGAAAGCTTCTCGAGCAAGTCTGATATCCTTGTGCTAGACCCGGATAGCGAGTTCTTCCGTTACCTCCAAGGCAACGGTGTAAGGTAAGGGATCGACTGGCCGCAGCTGCAGCCTTTGCAGGTGTGGCCAGGCAAAAGCGTGATACAATCGCGCAGCCGGGATATCCCGGCTTTTTTGTGACCGGTGCTTGCTTGTCCAGGCCATGGCTCCGGTCCGATCGAGGGGAATTAGCCCATGTGGCAAAGTCTGGCTACAGCGCTCTGCCTGGTGTTGGTATTGGAAGGCTTGATGCCTTTTCTTGCCCCAGCACGTTGGAAGCGCATGTTGGCCGGAGTGGCACAGATCAGCGACCGGCATCTGCGGTTGATCGGGCTGGCCTGCATGCTGATGGGCACCCTGTTTCTCTATCTGATTCGCTAGCAGGATGCCGGTTACACCCGTATCCGTTGCGTAGGAAAGGTTTTGATAATGCCGACTGTTGATAGCTGGCTGTTGCCTGATGGCATCGAAGAGGTGTTGCCTGAAGAGGCGGCGCGTATCGAGTCTGCCCGCAGACAACTGCTGGATCTTTTTGCCTCCTGGGGTTATGACCTGGTCATTACTCCGCATATCGAATATCTCGAATCCCTGCTGACGGGAGCCGGTCATGATCTTGAGCTTCAGACCTTCAAGATGATTGATCAGCTATCCGGACGCATGCTCGGTCTGCGTGCCGACATCACGCCCCAGGTTGCACGGATTGATGCGCATACGCTGGGTGCGGAGGGTCCTAGCCGGCTTTGCTACTGTGGCAGTGTCATGCATACCCGGCCCCGTGCATTGTCTACGGCGCGCAGTCTGATCCAGTTGGGCGCGGAGCTGTATGGCGATGCGTCGAGCGCCAGCGATATTGAAATCATCACGCTGATGCTGGAAAGTCTGGATGCGTGCCAGGTCAAAGGTGTGCATCTTGATATTGGCCATGTCGGCATATTTCGTGGGCTTACCCAGTCCGCCGGCCTTGAAGAAGCTACCGAGCAGGCGCTATTCGAAGCGCTACAGCGCAAGGCGGTTGACGACGTTCGGCAGCTCACCGAGCCGTTGAGTCAGTCTCCGTTGGCCGCGATGTTATGCAGTCTGGCTGATCTGTCGGGTGGGGTAGAGGTCCTGGATCGGGCGCATGTGCTGCTGGACGGCGCGCCCGAGTCGGTCATGGCCGCGTTGGATGATCTGGTGGAAATAGCCCAGACCCTGGCGCGCCAGTATCCTGATATTCCGTTGTATTTTGATTTGGGCGAGCTGCGTGGTTATCACTACCATACCGGGGTGGTGTTTTCAGCCTATATACCCGGTGTTGGCCAGAGTATTGCCCAGGGCGGGCGCTATGATGACATCGGTGAGGATTTCGGCCGCGCGCGGCCGGCTACCGGGTTTTCCACCGATTTGCGCCTGCTGGTAGAGCGCGGCGATATAGCCGGCGGGCAGCGCGCCCCGGGTATATGGGCGACCTACGCCAACGAGCCCGGCTTGCAGGCCGAGGTTATGGCGCTGCGCCGGCGGGGCGAAAGAGTAATAGTGGCGCTACCGGGGCAAATGGATTCGGAAGCGTCCGTGCATGGTTGTGACCGCATTTTGCGCTGGCGCGCCAGCGCCTGGCAGGTTACTGAACTGAATAACTGATTCGATGGCTGTGCAAGCCGTTCCAATTTGAATAAGGCGAGAGCTGAAATGGGTAAGAATGTAGTCATCCTGGGCACCCAATGGGGCGATGAAGGCAAGGGCAAGATTGTTGATCTGCTCACCGATCAGGTGGCCGCCGTGGTGCGTTACCAGGGCGGGCACAATGCCGGGCACACGCTGGTCATCGATGGCGAGAAAACCGTATTGCACCTGATTCCGTCGGGGATTCTGCGGGAAAACGTGCAGTGCTTTATCGGCAACGGTGTGGTGCTGTCTCCTGAGGCGCTGATGAAAGAGCTCAAGGAGCTGGAAGCCAAGGGTGTTCCGGTGCGCGAGCGTTTGCGCATCAGCCCGGCTTGCCCATTGATTCTGCCCTACCACGTGGCGCTGGACCAGGCGCGTGAGAAGGCGCGTGGTGAGGCCAAGATCGGGACGACTGGTCGGGGTATTGGGCCTGCTTATGAAGACAAGGTCTCGCGCCGCGGCCTGCGCGTGGCAGATCTGTTCCATCGCGAACGATTTGCCGCCAAGCTCGGTGAAGTGCTGGAGTATCACAACTTCGTTCTGCAGCATTATTACAAGGTCGAGCCGGTCGACTTCCAGAAAACGCTGGACGAGGCTATGGGTTATGCCGAGTGGCTGCGTCCGCTGATGACCGATGTCACGGCGCGTCTGCACGAGCTGCGCCGGGCAAGCGCCAATATCATGTTTGAAGGAGCCCAGGGCTCGCTGCTGGATATCGACCATGGTACCTATCCCTTTGTAACCAGCTCCAATACCACGGCTGGCGGAACCGCCACCGGCTCCGGTTTCGGTCCCTTGTACCTGGATTACGTGCTGGGCATCACCAAAGCCTATACCACCCGCGTTGGCTCCGGCCCGTTCCCCACTGAGCTGTTTGATGAGGTCGGTGCGCGCCTTGCAGAACGGGGTCACGAGTTTGGTTCTACCACCGGGCGTGCACGTCGCTGTGGCTGGTTTGACGCGGTCATTTTGCGTCGGGCCATGGAGATCAACAGCATCAGCGGCCTGTGCCTGACCAAGCTGGATGTGCTCGATGGGCTGGAGGTCATCCGTATCTGTGTCGGTTACCGCAATGAGGACGGTGCGGTCATTGCAGCGCCTACCGATGCGGACAGCTACCTGGGTCTGGAGCCGGTCTACGAGGATGTTCCGGGCTGGAGCGAGTCAACCCTGGGCGCGCAGACGCTGGAGCAACTGCCGGCCAATGCCCGCGCTTACATCAAGCGTATCGAAGAGCTGGTAGCCGCGCCGGTCGATATCATTTCTACCGGGCCGGATCGCAACGAGACGATTATTCTGCGAAAGATATTCTGACCATAAAAAGGCGCCGCGAGGCGCCTTTTTAATGCTCGTGCCCTAGCACGCAGGGGCCTGGCTCAGGATATATTCAGGCGGTGTTAG
>JAWOGT010000346.1:0-27263 GCA_046496585.1 Halopseudomonas sp. | reverse complement strand
TCTGCTCCCGCTCGTCATGGCCGCCGCCCAGCCCGGCGCCCCGGTGCCGGCCGACGGCGTCGAGTTCGTCGATGAAGATGATGCACGGCGCGTGCGCCTTCCCCTGCTCGAACAGGTCGCGCACGCGCGAGGCGCCGACGCCGACGAACATCTCGACGAAGTCCGAGCCGGAGATCGAGAAGAACGGCACGCCGGCCTCACCGGCGATGGCCCGCGCCAGCAGGGTCTTGCCCGTCCCCGGCGCGCCCATCAGCAACACCCCCTTCGGGATCCGGCCGCCCAGGCGGGTGAATCGCTTCGGGTCCTTGAGGAACTCGACTATCTCCTCGACCTCTTCCTTGGCCTCCTCGATGCCGGCCACGTCCTCGAACGTGATCTTGTTCTGGTGGTCTGACATCAGCTTGGCCTTCGACTTGCCGAAGCTCATCGCCTTGCCGCCACCGGCCTGCAGCTGCCGCATGAAGAAGAAGAAGATGACGAACAGGAAGATCATCGGCAGCCAGGAGATCAGCACCGACTGCCAGAAGGAAGACTCCTCGCGCTCCTCGACCGCGTAGCGCACTCCGGCCTTGCTGAGCTTGTCGGCCAGCTTGCTGTCGAGCTCCGGCCCGGTGGTGCGGTCCTTCTTCTTGTCCTTCTGCTTGTACTCGACGGTGTACTGCGAGCCCTTGACCGTGACCCGGTCGATGCTGTCCGGGTCCTTCTCGACGTCGGAGATGAACTTGGAAAAGTCGATCCGCCCCTCGTCCTTGCTCGGGGTCTGGAACAGGTTGTAGATGCTGACGAACATCAGGATCAGCAGCACCCACAACAGGATCGTCTTGTGCGATTGCTTCAACGACCGGCCTCCTCGGGTATTATTAGTCCAACCCTCTGGGCAGTCAACCGAGCCCGCGATCCAGGAGCCCGTTCAGAGCTCGAGGCGAAAGGGCGATGACCTCCCACCGCCCGGTCCGTCACGCGAGGTCGATGCTGAGCGCTGCCTGCCCGACCGCCGGTGCTGCGCCGTGCTGCCGGCGAACCCCCACGACCAGCACCACCTGCCCGCCAGATTCGACCAGCGGCACGGCCGCACGGTTGCCGGCCGGCACCTTGGCGTCGATCAGCACCCGCGCTATCTTCTTACGTCGGCCGACCCCGATCGTTAGCCGGTCGCCGCGCCGGCACGGCCGCACGAGCAGGGGAAAACGCGCCCGCGCCGTGGCCACCAGCAGCGGGCCAGCCTCGGCGACCGAGGGCACCCGGGCGACCAGCAGGCGCCGGCCGTCGCTCAGCTCGTGCACTCCGGTCCGGTTCACCACCAGCGGGACAAAACCGGCGGGCGGAACAGCACGCGCCGCCGGCTCGACCACCAGCCGGTCGTAGCAGCGGCTGGCCACGACGCCGGGCAGGCTCAGTCGGCGGGTGCCGGCCGGTGGACCGAGGGCCAGCGAGGCGAGGTCGAGCAGGTGCTGCCGTGCGAGCGTCCTGGCCCGCTGCGGGCCTGCGACCGCCTCGACCTCGCGTCGCAGAACACGATGCAGCAACCCGGCCGGCAACCTCCCGAGCGCGGCCACGTCGAGCCCCTGCTCCCGGTGCCGCGATCGACACCAGGCATCCGTGGCGACCGCCGCCAGCGCCTCGTGCTCCTCGCGGCAGGTGGCGGCCAGCCGGCACAGGGCGGCGACCACAGCGGGGTTGTCGCGCTCCAGCTGCGGCAGCACCCCGGCGCGGAGGCGGTTTCTCAGGTAGGCCGGGCTGGCGTTGCTCGGGTCGCTCACCGGGCACAGGTTAGACCCCGCAAGCCAGGCCCCGACCTGCCAGCGGCGCGCGTCGAGCAGCGGGCGCAACAGCCACAGGCCGCCCTCGAGTGGTCGCGCGAGCGCCATCGCCCCCAGCCCCGCGGTTCCCGTGCCGCGCACGATCCGCATCAGCACCGTCTCGGCCTGGTCGTCGGCCGTGTGTCCGGTGGCGATCCAGCTGGAGCTCGTGGCCCGTGCAGCAGCCACCAGCGCCGCCATCCGTTGCTGTCGCGCCCACTGCTGCAGGTTCTCGCGCGCCGGGCGCGACGACAGACGGACCACCTCGCATGGCACACCGAGCTGCTGCGCCAGGCTCTGCGCCTGCTGCGCCTCGGCCGCGGACGCAGCCCGCAACCCGTGGTCGACGTGCACCGCCCGCAGCGCGGACCAGCCGCAGACGCCCGCGAGCTCGGCCAGCACGCCGAGCAGACACAGCGAGTCTGGCCCGCCGGAGAAGGCCACGATCCCGCTGCTCCCCGCCAGCATCACCGGCGAGCGAGCGAGCGCCCGCCCGACGCTGGCCACCAGGGCCCTCGACACCGACGGCTGGGCTGCATGCTTCATTTGCGGATCCCGATCGCCTCGAGGGCCAGCTCGAGCGCGTGCTGCGGATCCCGGGCCGCCGCGATCCGCCCGGGCCGACGGTCGTCGATGCTCCCGCCGGCGAGCCGTGCAGCCCATCCGCCCGACCGCTCGAGAGCGATCAGCGGCCTGCCGAGCTGCCAGGCGAGCGCTGCCTCCGACAGCGTGCCCGCCCCTCCCGCCACGAGCACCACGACGTCGCCGCTGCTGACCACCAGCACGTTGCGGGCGACGCCGACGCCGGTCGGGATCACCACGTCGCAGCAGCCGTTGCTGCCGTCGAGGTCGTCGCCGGGCAGGATGCCGAGCACCAGTCCGGATTAGCCAGTCTGTGACCGCCTCGGCCTGATAGAAAAACGCATAGCGGGTCTGATCACGCTCCGGAAATTCCAGGATCAACGGCACACCAAGAGCCGGGTCTCTCCAGGCATTGGCCGAGAGATTGAACTGCTCCGCTTTCAAGGCCAGCTGCTGATTGGCCCAGCGGTAGCCCAAATGAGCGCTGACGGATTCACTGTCGTAATCAGAATAATCCAGGGTGCCGTCCGGCGTACGACGATCAGCATGCTCGCTGCGCGACAGAGCGAGACGATAATCGAAGCCGTTCGCGCTTCCGTCGAGCCCGGCGGAGCTTCTGTAGCCCTGTGTCGCCGAGTAATAGCCAGCACCCGCGTGGGCTTCCAGGGGTTTTTCACCACCGCCCCGGGTGATGATGTTCACCACCCCGCCAATCGCATTTGAGCCATTGATCACCGATGACGGGCCGCGGATCACCTCGATCCGTTCGATCATTGCCGGATCGATAAGCAAGGGTGTGCCGTAGGTGGAATGGTCAGTCATGGTCTGGCCATCAATCTTGATCGCAACCCGCCGGCTGCTCTCCCCGCGGATGGAGATACGCTTCATGCCAGGGGTATTGGAATCCTCCAGGGTGACGCCGGGTATATCGCGAAACAACTCGGCAGCGTCAGCCACCGGTGTCCGTTCGATATCATAACGATCAAGCCGAGTAATGCTCGCCGGGCTCAGCAGCAGCGACTCGCGCATCCCGGTGGCGGTAATGATGCTGGGATCAAGCTCGAAGGGTTGTTCCGCAAAAACGCCTGGCGTAATCATCAGCGCGGAAACTGTTGCCAGCAAAGCTGGTCCCTTTTTCATAATCCACTCCATCGGTGTACGTTGGAGTGGATACTAGTGAGGGCCCGGGGTATGCCGCCTTGATCACGATCAAGACGTCCCGCGGCATTCCGACGCAGTCAAGAACATGGTTCGATAGTGGTTTTCTGAGCTGTCTGGGTAAAGCTGGCGGAGGATTACCCTCGCCTGATTGGCAATGCAACAGCGACAGGACCTCAGAGCCGGTAGCTGTGGCGGTGGCGTTGGCTTTGATCAACCTTTCGTCAAAAGGCCGGGGCTCGCCTTGTAAAAGGGCTTTTGCATGCCTAGATTGTTTTTTGTGTCAGGAACTTTAAAAGGAGATTTCCATGAGCAATCTTATTCCCCAAAATCGACTGTTTGATGATCTTTTCAAGGACTTTACTGGCGGTTTTTTTATCCGTCCGTTGCATGGCGATAGCTTGCCGCAGCAGATCCGCGTCGACGTACAGGAGACCGACAGCGCCTACCAGGTCAACGCGGAGTTGCCGGGAGTCAAGAAGGAAGACATTCATGTCGATGTGAACGGGGCTCTGGTAACCCTGAAAGCCGAAATTCGGCAACAGGACAGCAGCAGTGACGAGCGGGCTCTGCATAGCGAACGTTATTATGGAAGTGTGACGCGCATTCTCGAGCTGCCAGGCGAGGTCGAAGCAGACGAAGCCAGTGCTCGTTATGAGGAAGGTGTGCTCAAGCTGGTCCTACCCAAGCGGCAAAAAGCGCCGGGCGGTCGCACACTGACCATCGACTGAAAGCACCGATTGGGCCACGTAGAGCTTGCGCTGGCGCGCCTGGAATGACGGCCAGCGTTTTGCGTTTACAGCTTGGTTACAAAGGTTCGCGCCTGGTACAGGGCCAGGCCACTGAGCACGATAATAACGGCGACGGCGAGCATATCAGCCCCCGGAAAACCCCAGAAATCAGACATTGTAGCTCCTTGGTTGTAGTGGGTACCGCTGGCGCTCAGGCCAGCGCGGTATCACGCATGCGTTGGCGACCGAAGTCGTTGAGTCGGAACTTGAACAATACCCGGCCAGCACCGAAATAGGCCTGGTCATCGAGTGTCTCCTCGACACTCTCGATGATGCCGCTGGAGAACAGGTCGGTCAGGGTGACGCGGGTATTGCCGCGCCAATAGGCACCACTGAGACCATATTCGCCCATCACCGCATCGGTGATTTGCCAGTCCCAGATGCCGGCATCCTGTTTGGCATTGATCAGTTGAAGAATGCGGCCTTTCATATGCAGTTTAGTCATGCGTTGCTCCCATGATCACGAGTTGGCCGCATTCGCGGTGGCGCTACCAGTTTTGCTCTCGGTGGATACGGCGCGCACCACTTCAAGCACTTCATCGTTCTCGGTGTACATGACGAATCCGCCCGTCACGAACAGCACCAGGCCGGCCAGGAAGTTCCATTCAGGCAAATCGAGAGTGAATGCTGCGAGGAAGATCACGGCGAACAATCCATACAATGCCGCAATGGCTTGCCCGCGGCCTACGCCAATCAGCGGAAAGGACTTGTACCAGGAGACGTAGCAGAAGGCGAAGGTCACGCCCGCCAGCGTTAGCCAGCCGATGGCAGCCCAGTTGAAGGTCGCGACGACCAGCTCGACCACGGGTTGATCGGTAAAGAGGAAGATCGCCGGCAGAATCAGCACCACCCAGTAGAGCACTTCGGCAGTGAAGCGCACGGTAATACCCACATCCGGATCTGCCACATCCAGCCCGCGGCCAGCGATAGCGCCTTCGATACCCCAGCCCAATGCAGCCATTGCGCCACCGAGATAACCCAGCCAGCCAGCGTCGCCGGTACCGGTAAGCTCACCGATAATGCCCGGTGCATAGACCGTCACACCGCCAGCCAGAATAATGAAGATACCCAGTGCCGCGCGCCGGGTGATTTTCTCCTGATACCAGAGCCTGGCCAGCGTGGCACCGATGATCGGGTACATCAGCGCCGATATGGCCGCGAACGCCCCACCGATATAGCCCATCGCCAGATACGAGCCAAAGATCGCCATGGGGCCGCCAAAGATGGCGCCAATGAAGAACCACTTGGATATGTAGCGCATTTGCCGGATGGTGCGTGCGTACTCGCCCCATTTGCCCAGCACCCCGTTCCAGACGAACAGGAAGAACAGCACGGCAATGGCGTTGAAGGTGGTCAGGACAGCCGCTGCCAGCAGGAACTCGGCATTGGTGTCGTAACTCAGGTCGATATAGGGTGCCTCGAACCAGACGGCGGAGCCTGGTACATACCAGGCGCCCCAGAGCACGGCGCACCACAGGGCCCACATGAATCCCCAGCGGATGCTGCTGGAGGTGAAACGCGAACGCGCCTGGCTCAGGCTTGACTGACTCATGCGCTCTCCTTGGCCGGCTGGGATTGCTCCTCGTCGAGGAAGGCTTCCAGCGAATCGTCCAGCGCATCCATCCAGCGCGTGTGGTGCACGGGTGCCATAGTGCCGGTCAAGGTTGAGCGGTAGCTCTTGTTGCGGTAACCGAGGATGTCCGCTTCCTTGTGGTGCTCCCACTGCTTGAAGATCTCGGCAACCGCAGTCACGTCGAACGCCGGGTAGTCGGTCGGCTCCAGCAGATCGAGGATGTAGGCTGCCTGGAAGTCAATTTCCTCAGAGGGGTTGGCGAGCTGTTCCTCGCGGGCCACCCATTCAGTGCTTTCGGCGGCCATGGCCTGGCTGGCCGGCAGCGTGATGCGACCGAGGATCAGATCCCGGGCATACCAGGCCTGGGCATCAAACATGTTGAAGGTGTAGTACTGATCCTGCATGCCAAGAAAAATCAGCTGCGGATTGGCCAGCGACACGATGCCCTTGTACAAGCCTTCAGGGTAAAGCCGGTTGTGCGTGGTCAGCGTCAGCTCGTTGGGCAAAAACGGGAAGTAATGCTGATACCCGGTACACAGGATAATCGCGTCGACGTCCTTGCTGGTGCCGTCCTTGAAGTGCGCCGTCTTGCCGACCACCCCGGTCAGCAGAGGCACCTCGGCGAAAGATTCCGGCCAATCGAAACCCATGGGCTGGGAGCGATAGCTGAAGGTGACCGACTTGGCGCCATACTTGTGGCACTGGGTGCCGATATCTTCTGCGGAGTAGCTACTGCCGATCAGCAGCAGATCCTTGCCCTGGAATTCGCAGGCATCGCGGAAATCATGCGCATGCAATACGCGGCCGGGAAACTGTTCCAGACCTTCAAAGTACGGCGCATTGGGGGTCGAAAAGTGTCCGGTGGCAACGATCACATGGTCGAACTCTTCGGTACTCAGTTCGTCTTGCTTCATATCGCGCACGGTGACAGCGAACTTGCCGGTAGCTTGGTCGTGATCGACCCAGTGCACCGCGGTGTTGAAACGGATGTACTGGCGCACGTTGCTCTTGGCCACGCGGCCCATGATGTAATCACGTAAAACGGCCCGCGGCGGGTAGGACGGGATGGGCCGGCCGAAATGTTCCTCGAAGCTGTAGTCGGCGAATTCGAGACATTCCTTGGGACCGTTGGACCACAGGTAGCGGTACATACTGCCGTGGACGGGCTCGCCGTAGGCATCCAGACCGGTGCGCCAGGTGTAATTCCACATGCCACCCCAATCGTTCTGCTTTTCATAGCAGACGATTTCGGGGATATCAGCACCATCGAGGCGGGCTGCTTCGAAAGCACGTAATTGGGCCAGGCCGCTCGGGCCGGCGCCTAGAATGGCAATTCTTAAGGTCATAATGACTCCTGTTTACAGGCGATGCATCGTGCGCCAGGCGAGAGCGGCCCGGGCGACAATTAGAAGCGGAAAAACGCGCAGCACGGCCCGTAAAAGGTCCGGCCATCAGGCTCCGCAGTAAGACGCACACGAGGGTAATTAACCGAGGGTGCAATGTGATAGAGGCGACATCTGTTTGATGCAACAGACGGCCGGGGGCGGGCAGGCCGCCGATTTGAAGCGCGAGATATCGAGAGTACGCCGGAGGGAGGCGCTCGAACTGGTCAAGCAGGACAAAACACTTGGTAACTCGTATTCCAGGAGCGGCACTCTAACACATTTCAGGTGTCGGCGTTTGGGCTGCCATGGGAATACCCGCTGAGATCAGCACTGATCGCCCCGGGCGTGGTGCGCTCGCTTGGGAGTGGCGCAAGGCAAAACCTGACTGCCAGTCTGTGTGCGTTGCTGTAATGTGTGTCGTGTCAGCGTCGAGCCAGCCGGATCAAAACCTCTCAGTTGACCTGAAACAATAATGTAGACATGAGATATGTATAGACTTGATCAGCCGCAAACGCGCTATGACATTTGTACTGAGCAGACTGCTTGAAAACTGACTTCAATCAATAGGTCCCCACCATGTCGACACTTGCTTTCAAACCCTGGTCGACCGCTATCGCTGTGGCCGTCACATTAATTATCTGGCTCGTGATTCCCTTGCCCGTAGGCCTTACGTCCAACGCATGGCTCATGCTGGCGATCTTTGTCGGCACCATTGTTGCCATCATCGGTAAAGCCATGCCGATTGGCGCTATTTCTATCATTGCCATTTCCATTGTCGCGGCAAGCGGTGTCACTGGCGACACACCGGGCGAAGCCATCACGGTTGCCTTGAGCAGTTACTCGAACCCACTCATCTGGTTAATCGCGATTGCAATCATGATTTCCCGCGGATTGATTAAAACCGGCCTGGGAGCGCGTATTGGCTACTATTTCATTTCTATCCTGGGCAAGCGAACACTGGGGATCGGCTATGGTCTGGCCTTCTCGGAGCTTTGCATTGCGCCGGTAACGCCCAGCAACACCGCCCGGGGCGGCGGCATTATTCACCCCATCATGCGCTCTATTGCGCATAGTTTTGATTCACACCCCGAGGACAATACCTCTGGCAAAATCGGCAAGTATCTGGCCCTGGTGAATTACCATAGCAACCCGATCACCTCTGCCATGTTCATTACCGCCACCGCGCCCAACCCGCTGACCGTCCAACTTATTTCAGCCGCCACCGGCGCGGAGATCCAGATAAGCTGGCTCACCTGGGCCGTTGCCATGCTGCTTCCAGGCCTGGTTGCGATCCTGGCGATGCCGTACATTTTATATCTGCTTTACCCACCGGAAATCAAGGAAACGCCTAACGCCACGAAAATGGCGCGGGACAAACTCGCCGAGCTGGGCAAAATCAGTCGCGATGAAGGCATCATGTTGTTCGTCTTTCTGGTGCTGCTCCTGCTCTGGGCGGATATCCCTGCGCTTTTCTTCGGCCCTGCGGTCACCCTTAACACCACAACGTCGGCGTTTATCGGTCTTTCCATGCTGTTGCTCACCGGGGTACTGACCTGGGAGGATGTGCTGAAAGAAAAAAATGCCTGGGATACGCTGCTGTGGTTTGGCGCACTGATCATGATGGCCAGCCAGCTTAACGAAACGGGCCTGATTGCCTGGTTTTCCGCCAATATGCGGGACTGGATTAGCATGATGGGGCTGGGCTGGGCGGGAGCGTCTGCGCTGCTGGTGCTGACGTTCCTGTACACCCATTACTTTTTTGCCAGCACCACTGCGCACATCACAGCGATGATGGCCGCCTTCCTTACCGTTGGCCTGAGCCTGGGTGCACCGCCCATGCCATTTGTGCTGATTATGGCGGCTACCTCCTCGATCATGATGACCTTGACCCATTACGCCACCGGCACCTCGCCGGTTATTTTTGGTTCGGGCTACCTGACCTTGGGCGAATGGTGGAAAGCCGGTTTTATCATGAGCGTGGTCAATCTCCTCATTTGGGTGGTGATCGGTGGTTTGTGGTGGAAGCTGCTCGGCCACTACTGAGCACAGCAGCACGGCATTGCGATACCGGCTCAGGCTTGATCCTCAGGCGCTTAATGCCGGGCTAGAGTGGCTGCACCAGTTCGCGGGAGATCTTTTCGAGCATGAAGGTTTCTCGCTGAATTGACAGGCCCATGGTTTTCTCCTGACGACCCATGACCTGGCGGTTGTGGCTCATCGCTTCGCTGAGGGCAATCCACACGGGCCGCATGCCGTTGGCAATCTCGTAACTTTCCATGCGCACCTCCGCCAGTTCCGGCGCGACATCACAGACGAAGAAGTGCGACGTCATATGCATGAGGTCATAGTCCGGCTTCCAGTGCGGGCGGTATTCCTCGATGAACCCGTAGTGTTCCTTGACTTGCACGTCGCGGGCGCCGGTCTCCTCTTCCAGTTCACGAACCAGTGCCGCGGTAATCTCCTCGCCCTCGTCGATGCCGCCGCCGGGCAAGCTGAAGTCGTTATAGCGCTCGGTAAACAGCAGCAGAATCCTGTCCTCGCGCAGCACGATAGCGCGGGCGGCATGCCGTCTGAGAGTCCTGCCCTCACGCGTGACGAGCTCGGGGTGGATCAATTCATGGAGCAGCTTCATGGGGCACATCCGCTAGCAGGGTACAAAAGAGCCGCGATTCTACCGATGCGGGGCAGACATTTCACCGTCCGCACCCGTAGCCTGGGCCCAGCAGCAGTGCCTGGGCAGAAGCATCAACAATGAACCTCTGCCCGCCTGCCTTGCCTTAAAAGAAACAGCCCGCACCCAAGAGGAGACGCCAATGTCATCGAATTCAGCCAGTTCAGCGCCGCTCAACTCAGACTCGGCTACAGCACACCCGACACAACAGGCCACACTCTACCGCATGGTCATGAAGGAACACCTCTGCCCCGTCGGCCTGAAGTCGCTCGATCTACTCAAGCGTAAAGGCTACAGCGTTGACGACAATTGGTTGACCAGCCGCGAAGAAACCGATGCGTTCAAGGCCAGGCATGAAGTGGAGACCACGCCACAAACGTTCATCGGCGGAAAACGCATCGGCGGCTACGACGAGTTGCGCCGGCACTTCGGCAAAAAGGTGAAAGCCGCAGACGAGACCAGTTATCGCCCGGTTCTGGCGGTGTTTGCTGTGGCCGCACTGCTGGCCCTGGCCACGACCTGGATGGCGGCCGGCGCACTGCTGAGCATCCGCAGCGTTGAGCTGTTTATTGCCTTCAGCATGTGTATTCTGGCGCTGCTCAAACTGCAGGACGTGGAAAGCTTTTCCACCATGTTTCTCAACTATGATCTGCTCGCCCGCCGCAAGGTGCCCTACGCCTATGTTTACCCCTACGCCGAATTGCTCGCCGGGGTACTGATGGTCGCCGGCGCCATGCTCTGGCTGGCCATTCCGGTGGCCTTGTTTATCGGAACCATCGGGGCGGCGTCAGTGATCAAGGCGGTGTATATCGACAAGCGCGAACTCAAATGCGCCTGCGTTGGCGGTGCCAACAAAGTGCCGCTGGGATTCGTGTCGCTGACCGAGAATCTGATGATGATGGGTATGGGGCTGTGGATGCTCAGGTACTTTGGTGGTGCTGCCTGAGCAAGTAAGGTTGCCTCCCAGTCTGTGACCCCCAGGCGCGGCGGGCATCACCACTGATCGGCGATTCCGGCATTTACGCCCGCCGACATAACGCCCATGCTTAATGCCTCTTTCAAAAGGAATGACCCCTACAATGAGATCCATCGCACTGCTTGATGGCGGCCTTGGCCAGGAAATCTACCGCAGGGCTCGGGATGTGAGTTCGCCACTCTGGTCCGTGGCGGTCATGCTGGAGCAACCCGAACTGGTTACGGCGGTGCACGCTGATTTTATCCGGGCCGGGGCAAAAACCTTGTCGCTGAACACCTACGCCGCTACACCCACCCGCTTGCACAAGCAGGGTCTGCACGGACAATTGCTGGCGATTCATCAACAGGCATTTCAAGTTCTTGGGGAGGCGATCAATACCACCGGCGCGCAGGTGGATATTGCCGGGTGTCTGCCACCCCTGACCGGCAGCTATCAGGGCCAGCCAGACCGCCCTTTTGACGATCTGCGCGACGAATACGCGACGCTCGTCGAGCTGCAAGCCGGAGCCGATGTATTTTTGATCGAAACCATGACCAACACCCTCGAAGCGCTCGCCGCCTGCGCTGCAGTCAGTATGTCGGGGAAACCCTATGGCGTGGCCTTTCGACTCGAAGGCAATGGCCGGCTCAAGTCCGGTGAAAGCCTGGCCGAAGCGGTTTCAGCGGTCAAAGCTTATGCGCCCACTGCAGTAATGCTGAACTGTTGCGAGCCTGAACGGGTGACCGCTTCCATGCCGGACCTGGTTAGACTGTACCCGCGTGCAGGCGCTTACGCCAATGCCTTCAAATCGGTGCAGGCACTGGCCAGTGGCGGTTCAGTCGATGCCCTGGAGGCGCGGGCGGATATATCTCCGCAAGCCTATGCGGCGCAGGTGCGACTATGGCTGGCTGACGGCGCCAGCGTTATTGGCGGTTGCTGCGAAATTACCCCTGCCCACATTGGCCATTTGGCCAGCACGCTGGCCGATGAATTCGAGTTTATTCGTTTTTCGCAGCTAGGCGACGCGAGCATCCCTTAGACCATCCACCCAACAGGCCCGTTGTGCGCGGGCCCTGGTGCAGGCAATGGATGAGTCTGGCGGGCACTTGGATCGCGACCCATCCCTGCAGGCCTAGATACGGCTGATGACCTTTGCCGCAGCGGCCCACTAGACCGCTTTCTGCCCGGGGTAGGCAATGCCTACGGACAGACGGAGTCTGTGCTAGGGTATGGGCCGTTTGTCATTCAACTCAGGCTCCGCCCATGCAACAACGCCCCGGCTGGGTGTTCTACACCTCCCTCATATTGCTCTCGCTTTTTGTTGTGCTGGGTGCACTTCGCCCGGAACAATTGACCCAGTGGGGCGATCAGGCGCTGAACTTCACTACCCTGCATTTTGGCTGGCTGTATCTGTTTGCCACGACCGGCTTTCTCCTTTTTTGCGTAGGTATTGGCCTGAGTGACTATGGCCGTATTCGCCTCGGCGCAGATGGTGAAGCAGCCGAGTTTTCCTACCTGGCCTGGCTGGGCATGATCTTCTCAGCCGGCATGGGTGTTGGCCTGGTGTTTTGGGCCGTGGCCGAGCCGATGAGCCATCTGGCCAACCCGCCCTTTGCCCAAGCACCTTCCGGCAGCCCGGAAGCAGCCCAGCTGGCGATGCAATATTCGCTGTTTCACTGGGGCTTTCATCAATGGGCCAACTTTGCCGTCGTTGGGCTGGCGATCGCCTATGTACGCTTCCGCCAACAGCGCCCGGGGCTTATCAGTGAAACCTTTCGCTCCACCCTTGGCGACCGCGTCGATGGCGGCTGGGGCCACGCGATCAATATACTGGCCGTGCTGTCGACGGTTTTCGGCGTGGCCACCACCCTCGGCCTGGGCGTCATTCAGATTAACAGTGGCCTGGTCACGATAGCCGACATCGGTTTTGGCAGTACGCAGCAACTGGTTATTCTCGGCAGTGTGGCGGTGATTTTCCTGCTCTGCGCCCTGGCGCCACTGGAAAGCGGCATTCGCTATGTCAGTGACGCCAACATGTTGCTGGCTGCAGCCCTGTTGCTGTTCGTCTTTATCTTTGGCCCCACCGACTTCATCACCGCGGTCATGACCACCGCCCTGGGTGATTACGCCAGCAATATGATCGGGATGAGCCTGGTAATGACGCCCTATACCGGCGGCGACTGGGTCGAACGCTGGACCATTTTCTACTGGGCCTGGGGCTTGTCCTGGGCGCCGTTTGTCGGCAGTTTTATTGCGCGTATCTCGCGCGGGCGTACCGTTCGCGAGTTTGTCATCGGCGTAATCGGCATGCCGGTGTTGCTCAGCATCGCGTGGTTCTCTACCTTTGGCGGCTCGGCGCTGTTTTTTGAATTATTTGCCGATGCCGACATCAGCGCTACGGTGGCTAAAGAGATGAGCGCCGGCCTGTTTGCTACGCTCAGCCAGCTGCCCGCCAGCAGCATTACCAGCGTGCTGATGCTGCTATTGATCACCCTGTTTGTCATCACGTCGGCCAACTCGGCCACCTTTGTCCTTGGCATGTTCACCAGCCACGGCGTGCTTACCCCGAAACGCTGGTCACGCCTGACCTGGGGCGTGGTTCAGGTGATGGTCGCCGGTGTATTGCTGTTCAGCGGCGGCTTGGCGGCCCTGCAGACCATCTCGATCCTCGCCGCCCTGCCCTTCATGCTGCTGATGATTTTCATGGCGTTGGCCTTGCTCAAATCATTGCGTAACGAGCAGCGGCAAATCGAACTGCACAACGCCGTCACCCATGAACGCTTGATGCGGCTCCTGGAAACCAATGACCTCTTGGGTCGCCCATCGGAGCCAGACGACCTGGTTCTCGGCGTCGCAGGGCAAGAGGAGCATCCAGCTAAAACCCACAACGACCCATGACCTGAGTCCCGGTAGTCGACTGCTGGCGGCGGATGCCGTCACTGGCTTGCACATTCACCGCCGAGGATTCCCCCGCCGCTGTGGCCAGCTGGCCGGTAGCACTGGATAGTTCGCTGACCATGGTTCGGAAGCGTTCACGCATCTTGTTGAAGGCGCGCGCCAGTTGACCCAGTTCATCCTGACCACGGTAGTCAACCGCGACAGAAAGGTCGCCGGCGGCCATCGCCGAGCTGGCTTGCTCGGCACGAGCAATGCCGCTGATGGTGATCCAGGCAAGACCGGCACAGGACAGCACGGCGATCAGCGCCAGCAGTATACCGGCGTTGCGCACCTGACGTATTCGCGCGTCAGCAAGCAGATCGGGATGCCGCAGCAGCAGCAGTAGAAAAACCATCGATAACAGACTGACAACCACCCATGCCATCCGGATCAGGCAATGCGCTCGAGCAGTCTGCGGACGATCTGCTAGGCTGAAATCAGTGCCTGCCACTACTTAGCGGAGAGCTACTGTCAGTGTCTACTTACGCCCCTAGCAGCCGTACAAGGATTTCCTTCGCCGCCGGCCTTGTCGTGGCGAGCCTGCTGCTGTTGCTGGCCAGTCTGGTTGCCGGCGCGCAGGCCCAGCAGAGCCAGCGCAGTGCCATCGTGCTCACGGTAGACGGCGCGATAGGTCCGGCGACCATGGATTATGTGGCGCGGGGTATCGAGCAGGCGGAACAAGAGCAGGCCGCGCTGGTGGTCATCCGCATGGACACGCCGGGCGGACTGATGGAATCCATGCGCCTGATCATCCGCGATATTCTTGCCTCGTCGGTACCGGTGGCCACTTACGTGACGCCTGCCGGCGCGCGTGCAGCCAGCGCCGGTACCTATATCCTGTATGGCAGCCACATCGCCGCCATGACCCCAGCCACTCACCTGGGCTCGGCGACACCGGTGCAAATGGGTGGGATGCCGGGCACCGATGATCCTGAGCCCGCAGCGGACCCGGATGCAGAAAACAGTGAGGATAAACCCCGCCGCGGTAGCTCTGCCATGGAGCGCAAGATGCTCGAGGACTCAGTAGCCTACATTCGCAGCCTGGCTGAACGTCATGGCCGCAATGCCGACTGGGCGGAAGAAGCGGTGCGCGAAGCGGTCAACCTGAGCGCGCGCGAAGCGCTGGAGCGCAAGGTCGTCGATGTTGTCGCCACCGACGTCAACGATCTGCTGCAACAGATCAACGGTCGTAGCGTGGTCATGGCTTCCGGTGATCAGGTGCTCGAGACGGCCAATCTGCTGATCAAACAGGTGGATCCGAACTGGCGGACCCGGCTGCTGTCCGTCATCACCAACCCCAATATCGCTTTCTTCCTGATGATCATCGGGTTTTACGGGATCATATTCGAGCTGTCGAATCCTGGAGAATTGTTCCCTGGTATTCTCGGCGCGGTCTGTCTGATTCTGGCGCTGTTCGCGTTCCAGGTGCTGTCGGTCAATTACGCCGGGCTGGCACTGATCATGCTCGGCCTGGCACTGATTGTTGCAGAAGCTTTCGCACCCAGTTTCGGCATCCTCGGTATCAGCGGGACGCTCGCATTCATTGTCGGCTCGGTGATTCTGATGGATGGAACCCACCAGCAGGTGTCGTTACCGATGATTGGGGGGGTCGCTGCCATCGCCGCGGGCTTCATGTTGTGGACCCTGACTCGATTGGTCAGTCTGCGGCGGCAGCCGGCAGTCAGTGGCATTGACCATATGGTCGGGCTAGACGCTGTCGCTGTAGACGATTTCAAGCCCTGGACAGGCGCCAGGGCTGGGCGCTATCGAGGCCACGTTCAGGTCAGCGGTGAACGCTGGAATGCCGTTGCCGATCAGCCTGTGCACGCTGGCGAGTTGGTGCTTATCGAGAAAGTGGACGGCCTGCTATTGCATCTCAAGCCCGCCAAAGAAAAACGCGACCTATAGCTCCGGGAGAATCCATCATGTACGACTTTGCACCCTATCTGGTCCCGCTGGTTTTGCTGCTGGCCTTGCTGGCCTCGGCTATCCGGATCTTGCCCGAGTACCAACGCGGGGTGGTGTTCTTTCTAGGCCGCTTTCAGGGCGTCAAGGGGCCTGGTCTGGTCATCGTTATTCCCGGTATCCAGCAGATGGTGCGGGTGGATCTGCGGGTGGTAGCGCTGGATGTTCCTGCCCAGGACGTGATATCCAAGGACAACGTCACCGTGCGGGTCAACGCCGTACTCTACTATCGCGTGGTTGACCCGGAGCGCGCCATTATTCGCGTCGAGAATTTTGCCGATGCTACCAGCCAGCTCGCACAAACCACGCTGCGTTCGGTGCTTGGCAAGCATGATCTGGACGAGATGCTCTCCGAGCGGGACAAGCTCAACTCGGATATCCAGGAAATTCTCGATGCCCAGACCGAGGAGTGGGGCATCAAGGTGGCGAACGTCGAGATCAAGCATGTGGATCTCAATGAATCAATGGTGCGCGCCATTGCCCGTCAGGCCGAAGCCGAGCGCGAGCGCCGGGCCAAGGTCATTCATGCCGAAGGCGAGCTGCAGGCCTCGGAAAAGCTGGTCGAAGCGGCGCGGGTCATGTCCACTGAGCCTGGGGCCATGCAGCTGCGCTATTTGCAGACATTGGCAGATATGAGCACCGGCAATGCGTCCACCATCGTTTTTCCGTTACCGATAGATCTGATTCACAACCTGATCAAGACGCCTAAGCAGGATTCCTGACGCATGCCGGGCATGCGGTCCTCGGCATGCGGCACTTGCAATGGAGTCCCGGGGGCAAATCCTGTGGTTTGCCATACGCACGCTTGTGCTTACTCTTGAGTAGCAAAAGGCAAGACCTGACCTTCAGTCTGGCTATCGCGCTCAGCTTGCCCGGAGAAAACCGGCTCACAGACAAGTCGCGCAAGCAACGCTTTTGCTGTCCCGGCACTCATCCGGTTGAGCGCGGCAAATTCTGTCAAGAGCTCGTTATTGGAAAGAACTATTTCGGCTTTTTTGACGACTTCAGAATCCATAAAACTCCCTGTAATTACCTTACAACGTACCCGATAGCAAAGAACAAGACTTGACCAACCGTCTTGCTATGGCCTTATGCCACAAAGCTAAATTAACCGTTTCAACCGATAAAGGCCAGTTTCTTAACGCCCTTTCACGTCCGCCAACATCACAAACCAGCCCGCGCCCGCCTCTTGCCTCAGTTCCAGCAAATCGTAGGTCTTGACCATATCCAGTAGCCCGGAATGCCCGTAAGTCTTCGGTGAAAAGGCCGGATCCGTTCGCTTGAGGTACTGCCCGAGCGCACCCAGGCCGACCTTCCCTTCAGACGATTCGCTGGCCAGCAATGACACCGCATCAACCACAAAGCGCGGCCGCTGTTTGGCCGGTGGTTTGTTGGCTTCTTTCGCGGGTTCTTTCGTGACGTCCTTGCTCGGCTCGGCTTTGGCGGCTTTGGCGGCTTTGGGCTTGGTCGCGGCGGCTTTTTTTGCTGGGGGTTTTTCTGCCGAATCGGTGCCGGCATCAGGATCCGATTCGCTCAGTGACCATTCAAAGAATTGGTCACTGGCGTTACGCAGGGCTTCGGGAGTTTTGGCTTCGCCGACGATGCATACGCGTGAGCCGCGTTCGCGCAGTTTGCGGCACAGGTAGGCAAAATCGGAGTCGCTGGTAACCAGGCAGAAAATGTCGGCACGCTGGTCAAACATGGCCTCGAGTGCGTCCAGCGCCAGCGCAATGTCGGCCGTGTTCTTGCCGGAGGCGTACTGGTATTGCAGGTGCGGCGTGAAGGCCTGGCGCACCAGTGCTTCCTGCCAGCGGTTCGCCAACGTAGTGTGGTTACCATAGCCTCGGCGCAAGGCGACGCGTCCGAACTGAGCAGCGACGCGCAAGGCGTAGGGCAGAATTTCCGGCTGGACGTTATCGCAATCGACCAGGACGGCAACAGTCAACTCCGCTGCGGCGCTGGCATCCTGCATGGCGGTGGTTCTGGCGGTGGTATTCATGGCGTCCCTGTGCGAAGGCGGTGAGAGACCTGAAGTTAGCCGTAACACGCCAGGAGGTAAAGCCTTAAGCCCTCAACGTTTGTACTGCGACGGGCAATAGGCGCGGATTACCCCTGGATCACGCAGCGCACCATGCTTGGTTTTACGCCCGCCGACGCGTTTGCGCCAGAGCCTGAAAGAGCCTGGTTTGAGCTGGGAACGCATCAGGCTGATCACCGCAGACTCGTTCAGCCCGTACAGCGCTTCGATCGCTTCAAAGGGCGTTCGGTCTTCCCAGGCCATTTCAATGATCCGCGAAGACTCTGCGCTGCTCCACTGACTGCTAGCCTGCATCTATCTCACTCCCAAGGATGCTAAATTGAACATTATGCTGACCACTCGGCTGCAAGCTACCCGTACATTGCAACAGGCTGTTGCCGCTGACACTGGCTTTGCCTAGCCACCTGCATACGCACTGACAGGAGCGTACTACCTTTAGGCTAATGGTCTTGCTGGGCTTGAGCGGCACTTATGCGTATATTCTGCAGGTACACGCTGCAATGCGGTGGCTGTTCGCCACCAAGAAGTGCACGCACACGCGAATAGGCAACCGTAGATGGATCTACACAAACAGTTATTACTCGGACTACTCCTGCTGTTACAGGCCAGTCTGGGATGCGCGGAGCCTCGAGTAGGCATAGACCAAAGCCAGATCAACCTGAGCGACTTCAGTATCGGCTTCCACATTGATCAGTCTGGTGCCCTGACCTATGAAGACGTCAGGGCCCTGCCCTTCAGCGAAACCGGCAGCAAAACCACGCTGGGCACCGACGCCCGGGTCACCTGGTTCAAGCTGATTCTGGCCAACACCTCCGGCGCGGAACAACAGCTGTTCGTGCATATGCCGCATGCCTATCATGTGCAGTCGGTGGATTTTTACCAGGAACGCGACGCCCAGCTGGTGCACAGCGAACTGCTCGATATGGAGCGGCTTGCTGACAGCCAGCTGATGTATCGCGGCACGGCGGTCTACCCACTAACCCTGCCCGCTGAGCAATCCACTACCCTGTACCTGCGCAGCCAGTCCTTCTCGCACCAGTGGTTTGCCGTGGAACTGCTGGACGCGCAGGCCTCAAGGCGCGCGCTGGTCAGCCTCAATATCGACATCGCGCTGATGGTAGGCATGTTGCTGGCCCTGGTGTTCTATAACGGGCTGCTGTATTTCGCTACCAGCAAGAAAGAGAACATCTTCTACTCGCTGTATCTGATCTCCGGGCTGGTCTGGATTGCGCTGTCCTACGGCCTGATTGCCGGCGTCTTCGATGTGTATGGCAGCGCGATCTTCAAGCTGAACATCTCGCTGATCAGCATGCCGATCTTCCTGCTGCTGTTCATGATGGCGATCTTCGAGACCAAGCTGTACTACCCCAAGGAGCACCGTTTTCTGCAGGGCCTGATCCTGCTGCTGAGCGGCACCCTGGTGTGGGGCATCTTTGATATTTCCGCTGCGCTCAAGCCCGCCAGCAGCCTGGCCGCGCTGATGATGGTGGTGACCTTTTCGGTGAGCCTCTCGCTGTACCGCAAGGGTCATCCGCTGGTGAAGTATTTCCTGATCGGGCATAGCTTCTTCGTGCTGTTCAACGGCATTGCCGTGCTCTTCTACAAAGGCCTGATTCCGCCGAGTTACCTGAGCAGTCACGGCGTGGGTATTGGCATCATGCTCGAAGCCCTGACGCTGGCCTTCGTTATCTCGCACCGAATCAAGTTGCTGGAAGATATTCGTGCCTCCCAGGAAGAGTTGAAAAAGCAGGCCGCTACCGACCCGCTGACCAAGCTCTACAACCGCCGGTTCTTTTTCTCGGAAGCTGATTACCTGTTGGCGCTGGCGAAAACCAGCCGCGCCCCGCTGTCAGTCATGGTGATCGACATTGATCACTTCAAGCACGTGAACGACGACCACGGCCATGCTATCGGCGACCGGGTCATTCTCAAGCTGGCCCGAACGCTGAAACATCAGAGTCGTACCACGGACCTGGTTGCCCGCTTCGGCGGTGAAGAATTTGTCGTGTTGCTACCCGCCACCGACCTGGCGCTGGCCAGCCTGTGCGCAGAACGCATCCGTGCCGCGGTCGAGGCACTGCAGTTCAGGGTCAGTGAGAGTGGCCTGGTACGCTGCACGGTGAGTATCGGCATTGCCCAAATCGACGTCGGCCAGGAAAGCATCGAAGCCGCATTGCAACGCGCAGACAAGGCGCTGTATGCAGCAAAGCACAGCGGCCGTAACCGTGTTTGCGCTGCACAGCGCGAGCTTGCTGGCAACGAGAGTGATGGCGCATTGGCTGATGTTGGAGTGCTTTAACGTGGGGAAGCCAAGAGGCATTCACAGCGGCTAGTGAGGGGGATAAAGACTACACCTACCGGGCAATGCAGCGCAGCCAGGTTTTCCCTGAGTGCGCTGCACCCCCGAGAGGGGCAACGGAGCCGTTTCGCTCAGTTCATCGACGGGTAGTCGGTGTAACCCTTGGCGCCACCGCCGTACAGGGTATTGCCGTCCAACGCGTTCCACTCAGCGCCCGCAGTGATGCGCGCCACCAGATCCGGATTGGCGATATAGCCGCGGCCGAACGCGACCAGTTCCGCGTCGCCTGCGGTTACGGTTTGAGCGGCGGATTCGGCAGTGTGGCCGCCGCAGTGGATCACGGTGCCGGAATAGACCTTGCGCAGCTTGGCATACAGCTCGTCGAAGCCTTCATAGGTACCGCCTGCCCAGTCTGGCTTGTTGATGTGCACGTAGGCCAGACCTTTGCTGTTGAGCTGCTCAAGCAGATAGGTAAAGGTTTCCAGCGGGTTGGCATCGTCGACATCATTGAACGTGCCCATGGGGGAAATGCGCAGGCCCACCCGCTCGCTGTCGCCCGTCTCGGCAATCACCGCATCGAGCACTTCGAGCACCAAGCGAACGCGGTTCTCCAGGCTGCCGCCGTGTGCATCGGTACGCTGGTTGCTGTCAGAGCAGAGGAACTGGTCAAGCAGGTAGCCGTTCGCAGCATGCACCTCAACGCCGTCGAAGCCGGCCTGCAGCGCATTCGCCGTGCCGCTGCGGTAAGCCTCGACGATGCCGGGCAGTTCGCTGGTATCCAAGGCCCGCGGCATTGCCGTACGCGCCTTGTGCGCAGCGCCATCGGGCTCGACCACAAAACAATCGGCCTGGGCCTGAATGGCCGAGGGCGCTACCGGATCGGCACCCTCGGGCTGCAGCAGCGGATGCGAGATACGCCCGACGTGCCACAGCTGCATGAAAATACGTCCGCCGGCTTCGTGTACCTGGGCCGTGACCTGCTTCCACCCCTCGACCTGCTCCGGACTGTGAATGCCTGGCGTCCAGGCATAGCCCTGGCCTTGCGGGCTAACCTGCGTGGCTTCACTGATGATCAATCCGGCATTGGCGCGCTGCGCATAATATTCGGCGTTCAACGGGCCTGGCACATTACCGGGCTGCAAGGCGCGCTGGCGCGTGAGCGGCGCCATGATGATGCGATTGGGCAGCTCGAGGTTGCCGAGTTTGATGGGCGTAAGCAAAGGATTATCAGACATGCATTGGTTCCTGTGTGATTGATGATAAAGGCGCAAGCGGTTACGCCGCCTTCAAGGTGGCCATATCGATAACAAACCGATACTTCACATCGCTTTTGAGCATACGCTCGTAGGCTTCATTAATACTGTGGATATCGATCATTTCAACATCCGAAACGATATTGTGCTCGGCGCAAAAATCGAGCATTTCCTGTGTTTCGGCAATGCCACCAATCAACGACCCAGCCAGGCGGCGACGTTTGAAGATCAGCCCGAACACGTCAAGCCCGGGGTGCGGCTCGGAGGGGGCGCCGACCAGCGTCATGGTCGCGTCGCGCTTGAGCAGCGCCATAAAGGGGTCGAGATCATGCTGCGCTGCAACCGTATTGAGGATGAAATCAAAGCTGTTGAGGTGTGCGTTCATCTCGTCCTGATTCTTGGAGATCACCACTTCCTTGGCACCCAGGCGCAGGGCGTCTTCCTTCTTGCCCGGCGAGGTGGTGAACAGCACCACATGCGCGCCCATGGCGTTGGCGATCTTCACCGCCATATGACCCAGCCCGCCGAGACCCACAACACCCACCTTCTGGCCAGGCCCAACCTGCCACTGGCGCAAGGGTGAATAGGTGGTGATGCCAGCGCACAACAGTGGCGCGACTGCCGCAAGGTTATCTTTGTGGCTGATCCGCAGAACGAACTTCTGATCCACGACGATATGGTCCGAGTAACCACCCAGGGTATTTTCCCCGCCAAAGGCCGGACCGTTATAGGTACCGGTGAAACCGTTTTCGCAATACTGCTCGAGACCTTCGGCGCAAGAGCCACAGGATTGGCAGCTACCGACCATACAGCCCACTCCCGCCAGATCGCCGACCTGGAAGCCCTTTACCCGCGCGCCAACCGCAGTCACGCGGCCAACGATTTCGTGGCCGGGGACTGACGGATACTGGGTGTTGTTCCACTCATTGCGTGCGGTATGCAGATCAGAATGGCAGACGCCACAGAACAGGATATCGATCTGCACGTCCTGCGCACCCGGCTCCCGGCGCTCGAATTCATAGGGCTGTAAGGGTGTGGACGAATCCAGTGCAGCGAAAGCGGATGCTTTTGACATTGCGTGTCTCCTGAATGGCTCGCCTTGTGGGCCAGCGACTCGACATGATGGAAGGGATAAACCAGCCGGGCATGTTAACAGGCCGGCGGCATGACTACGGGGGCATCCGGTTACGGGGTGTATCGGATAGGAAAAGGTACAAAGCGCCTGGACCAGAAGGAGACTGTGCTTGCGCTCGAGGTAGCGAATCAGCCCAGCACTTAACTGGGCCGCGCCCCCTGGTGTCAGGATAGGTGTCGCCTGATTAGAAGATCAACATAAGGATGCCGATGACCACGGCCAAGCCGATAAGAAAGATGATACCAATCGCGCTACCTAAAAACTTCAACATGGGAATTCCTCTTTGTTAGCTGTCCCCTTGTGACCGACCCGCTCAGCTATCGTTCCCTTTCCGCCAACGTCCAAACATCAATCCGCAGCGGCAATGTATTGCCTGAACTATTTACCCAATCGCCTTACCCAATCGCCCATTCTATTTTTAGTGGATTGCGAAATGACTCGCTGGTTGTGTGCAACGCCACAGCGTGTGCCAGCTCAGAAAGTTCGTCCGCAAGGTCGAGGCTTCTTCCAAGAAAGCTTGCGCTAACCCTGATTACAGCACCCGATGAGGACGACCTGATGAATGCCATCGGACGGCTCAACGATCTGGGTGAGCAAATGGCCGCAAAGCAGGAAAACTGACAGCAGCGCAGAAGTAAGCTGTTCGGACATCACTGGATTGGCAGGCAACCGAACTTGCGTGAAGGGCTTGAGCGATTGCGCCCTTCGCGCAGGGTCGGTGACTCAGCACTGACAAGAAAGGGCCTGGAATAAAAACAGCAACCGCTCTGGCGTGTCCAGCCCTGCATAGTGCCGTGCAATTAAGCGGCGTAACCTTTATTTATTCCACACTACGATCGTAATCGGGCGCGTCTTCAGGATTGGTACCACCTGGAACGTGAGCCGGGGCGCTTGGGGTCTCTGAGCCTGCGCCTGTAATGTCCGGCTGACCATCGTCGTAGTCACCTGTGGCTTTATCACCATCGCGCTCTTTGTACTCTTTTTTGTCTTTGTAGTCTTTTTTATCCATGTATTCTTTCTTATCCATCTCATGATAAGCATCTGAATCTTGCTTCTCGTGACTGGCCGCAAAAGCCACCGGTGCAGCAGCACTCAGCGCGAGTGTCAAGGCGGAAGTGTAGAGGATAGTAGACAGGTTCATAGAATCACCTTTTATTTCTTGGAAGCGTACTAAAATGGAAAGCGGTTACTATGAAAAGTTCCAATCAATTACACGGCAGCGCATTGATACAATAATAGTTAATAGTAATGGGCCTATTTATTCTATTGTGAAATACATCCCTTTTGACCCGCATCGCCACAATGGCTTATTCGGTTTTTGAAACAACTCAGCGGCCGTAACTCGCGGGCCAGTCCGGGACGGTCATCGTTGAGCATCAGCAGGGTGCCAGGCAGGGGGGCAGCGCCGTAAGGCGCTTCGCTAAAGAGCTGAAGAAGGGAGCTAGCACCTGGGCCAAGCCTTGTTTGTTGAACGGCTTGGCCAACAAAAGAGGTGGGCCCACCCATCAACTTCCTGCTGCCGCTGGTACTGGGTAGCCTGGCTCCGTTATAGTCCCACACATTCCTGTCAGTAAAGCACTTGCCCCGCCCTCCTCTGTCGTCGCACGACGGGTATGCACATCGCGGCATGAAACTTTCCGGGAGTTCAAGCCTAGCTAGAGCAGCAAGCCATGAAATTAGATAGATTCATTTCCGCGAATATGGAAGCCATTCTCCAGGAATGGGAGGACTTTGCCCGCGCCAACCAGCCAGCCGGCGGCGATTTGCAGGTAGTCGAGCTCCGCGACCATGCACGGGAGATGTTGACGCATATTGTCCGCGATATGGCGACCGCCCAGACTGAGGCGGAACGTACCGACAAGTCGCAGGGCAATAGCCCTGACACCGATTCTGACACTGCGGCCGAGGTACATGCCGACGAGCGCCTAGGGGCTGGCTTCTCCATCAGCTTGTTAGTGGCCGAATACCGGGCGTTACGCGCCAGCGTCCTGCGCCTGTGGTTCAAGAACGAAGCCTCTCGCGCTCAAGATGACGCAGACGATGTGGAAGATCTGATTCGGTTTAACGAAGCCATAGATCAGGCACTGGCAGAATCGGTTGCGCGCTACTCCGAAGCAGTCATCGAGAACTCGGATATCTTCGTCGGCATGCTCGGCCATGATCTGCGCTCCCCTCTCCAGGTACTCAGCTTCGGCGCGGCAAAGCTGAAGAACATGGAGGATGCCGACAAAAGCCTGAACCAGTTGGGGTCGGTTATGGTTGCCAGTGTCCAGCGGATGAAACAGATGCTGGATAACCTGATGGACTTTACCGAAACCCGTATTGGCGAGGGGGTAAGGATCAATCTCGGCGAGGCCGATCTGGCTGTTATCTCCAAGCAGATTGTCGAAGAATTTCGCTCCGCACATCACGGCCATCAGTTTCAGTACCGGGTGTCCGGCAACTGCACAGGCACCTGGGATGGCCTGCGCGTCGGGCAGATCTGTCAGAACCTGATCAGCAACGCCTTGCAGCATGGTGCTGCTGAAAGCACGATTGTCGTGACCTGTGAAGGCCGTGATGACAAGGTAACGCTGACCGTCAAGAATGACGGCAAACCGATACCGGCTGACCACCAAAGGGACATCTTCGTACTCTCCCACCGCAAACATGATGAGCAAGGCAACCCGAACAAGAACCTCGGACTGGGCCTGTATATCGTCAGCGAACTGGTTACAGCCCACAACGGCAGCATCGGTGTCGAGTCCACGCAAAGCACTGGAACTATCTTCAAGGTTGAGCTGCCAAAAGTGACTGGATTAGCTGGCCAGCCAGCCCGAGCCCGCGTCTAAGTGCCCCCACCCTGGCGTGACCTGCTGTGTTCCGGCAGTTACGCGGCACAGGTCAGGCATCTGCCGGACCTGATACCCTGAGTCACCGCCACCTTCGAACACGATCGGTAACGGTTTTTTTCGAGGCTACCTGAACGCATGTTTTTAATTGACCAATTGATTCTGCTTGCCGCGGTGCTGATTCTGATCGGGATTGCCTCCAGCAAACTGTCCGCGCGCCTGGGGCTGCCGGTTCTGGTGTTGTTTCTGTTGATTGGCATGCTCGCCGGTGACAGTAGAATAGGCGGTATCAGCTTTAACAGCCCCGGCGCTGCCCATGCCCTGGGCACCCTGGCCCTGGCGATTATCCTGTTTGACGGCGGCCTGCAGACGCCTATCGCGTCGATCAAGATGGTCTGGAAGCCCGCAGTACTCCTGGCCACTGTTGGCGTACTGGGGACTGCCGCGGTAACCGGTGTGGCCGCCGCCTATGTGCTCGACCTGCCACTGATGGAAGGCTTGCTGCTCGGTGCCATTGTCGGCTCCACCGACGCTGCCGCGGTTTTCGCATTGCTGCGCAACGCCGGCATCCAT
This sequence comes from Halopseudomonas sp., assembly GCA_046496585.1. GTDB lineage: Bacteria > Pseudomonadota > Gammaproteobacteria > Pseudomonadales > Pseudomonadaceae > Halopseudomonas. The sequence goes on along the minus strand of JAWOGT010000346.1, from coordinate 1,318 downwards.
ATTCGCGAACGCCTGAAGGCCACGTTGGAAATAGAGAGCGGATCCAACGACCCGATGGCCATTTTTCTCACCGTTGGACTGCTTGAAATACTGGTCAACGATATGCAGCCAGGCGTGGGTCTGCTCCACATGTTCCTGTTGCAAATGGGCGTAGGTAGCGCAGTTGGCCTGGGCGTTGGCTGGGCATCAGTGAAGATCATCAACCGTATTCAGCTTGTCGCATCCGGGTTATATCCGGTATTGGTGGCCGCCTGTGGCCTGCTGGCATTCGGGCTGGCGGCCAACCTGAACGGCAGCGGTTTTCTGGCAATATTCCTCGCCGGCGTGGTGATCGGCAACAGCCGCTTCGTGTTCCAGCGCAGCACCTTCCTGTTCCATGATGGACTGGCCTGGCTCAGCCAGATCACCATGTTTGTGGTGCTGGGCCTGCTCATCAACCCAGCGTCGCTGTTTGAGGTCTGGCTGGAGGGCCTGATCATTGCCGCTGTTCTGGTGCTGGTCGCCCGGCCACTGGCCGTGGTGCCCATACTCGCACTCTCGGGCTTCAACAAACGGGAAATAACCCTGGTGTCCTGGGTCGGCTTGCGCGGCTCGGTGCCCATCATCCTGGCGATATTTCCGTTGATCTTCGGTCTGCCAGGGGCCGCGCTGATCTTTAATGTGGTGTTTTTTGTGGTGTTGATATCGGCCACCATCCAGGGCTCTACCCTGCCCCTGGTGGCACGCAAGCTGGGGTTGACGGAGAAGCCGCCTGCAGCGCCGGCAGCCACATTGGAAATTACCGCGCTGAGTGATGTGGAGGCGGATATCGTCGAGTACACCCTGGGCGCAAACGGCCGCGCTGTCGGGCGCAGACTGTCACAAATGGCCCTGCCCGATGGCACCGTGGTGGCCATGATTACCCGCAAAAAACAGGTGATTCCGCCGCGCGGCTCTACTGCGCTGCTGGCTGGCGATCACCTGTTTGTGGTGCTGAGTCCGGAGACAAGACCCTTTGTCGACTCGGTATTTTCCCAGGCGCTGGAGGCCGCGCGTAATGATCTGCCCTGCACTGCGCTGCGCCTGAAAGGGTCTACCACGGTGGAAGACATCCGCTCCTCCTATGGGATCATTCTTGACGCCGATGATCCTCTGAGCCTGGAGGACCTGGTGCGCCAATCCATCGACGCAGAGGTGCAGGTCGGAGCTTCGATCGTGCTGAACGGGGTGATTCTGACAGTGCGCGACATGATTGATGCGCGGATTGTGACCGTTGAATTGATTCCGCAACTGAAATGACGCTGCACTGGATTCGCAGCGCAGGGCAAGTGGGGTGGAT
>JAWOGT010000336.1:0-3233 GCA_046496585.1 Halopseudomonas sp. | reverse complement strand
GTCACCGGTGTGATCCAGGCCGGTAGCTCGCTGGGTATTCTGATTCCACCCAGTGTGGTGCTGGTGCTCTACGGCATGATCGCTCGGCAGCCAGTTGGTCAGCTGTGGCTCGCTGGCGTGTTTCCCGGGTTGATGATGGCTGGCATGTTTGTGCTTTACATCGCCATCCGCTGCCGCTTGCAGCCACACCTGGGGCCGGTGTTGCCGGAAGAGGAACGGCGGCAGATTACCCGGGCGGAAAAGTTCAAGCTGCTGCAGGCCGGTATCGTTCCGGTATTTATCTTTTTCTCTATGACCGGCCTGTTTCTGCTGGGCTACACCAGCCTGGTGGAAAGCTCCGCGGTCGGCGCTGCCGCGGCGACCTTGGCCGCGCTACTCAAGGGCCGGCTGAACCGCAAGGTGATGGAAGAAACCCTGCGCAAGACGCTGGCGATCAGTTGCATGTTTATGTGGATCATTCTCGCGGCGCTGTGTTTCGGCGCGGTGTTCGACGGCCTGGGCGCGGTCCGCGCGATTGAAGCCTTCTTTCTCGAGAGTCTGGAGCTTGGCCCCTGGCAGGTGCTGGTGCTGATGCAGCTGTCATTCATCATCATGGGCATGTTTCTCGACGATACGGCGATGCTGGTGATTGTCGCGCCGCTGTATATCCCGCTAGTGGGGGCGCTGGGTTTTGATCTGGTCTGGTACGGCGTGCTTTACACCATTACCTGCCAGATTGCCTACATGACCCCGCCGTTTGGCTACAACCTGTTCCTGATGCGCGCCATGGCGCCGCCAGAGGTGACGCTGCGCGATATCTACGTGTCGGTCACGCCCTTTGTGCTGATCATGGTGCTGGCCCTGGTGCTGGTCATGCTCTTTCCGCAGATTGCGCTGTGGTTACCGGAGCTGCATTACAACCGGTAGCTACGGATGCTTAACAACAAGCCGGCTCCGCCTGAGCCGGCTTCAAGGAACACTGCATCGACCATGCTGGCCGTTGCGGGGTAATGCGGTTGTTGGACAACAAAATCGACATTAAACGGAGTGACCAGCATGAGCTCAAGACGCAATTTTTTAAAGAAAGCAGCCATTGGTGCGGTAGGCGCCTCAACGCTGGGCAGTGCACATATCTATGCCCAGGAGCCAAAAAAGATCACCTGGCGTCTGCAGACCTACGCCGGCCCGGCACTGGCCGAGCACGTGATCAAGCCGTCGATTGACGCCTTTAACAAGGCAGCCAATGGCGAGATGGAGATCCAGTTGTATTACGCCGACCAGTTGGTGCCCACTGGCGAGCTGTTCCGCGCCATGCAACGCGGCACCATTGATGCCGTACAGAGTGATGACGACTCGATTGCCGCGCCGGTCGATGTGTCGGTGTTCGGCGGCTATTTCCCCTTTGCCTCACGCTACAGCCTCGACGTACCCGTGCTGTTCGAGAAGTACGGCCTGAAGGAAATCTGGGAGGAAGCCTATGGCGAAGTCGAGGGTGTGACCTGGCTAGGCGCCGGCGCCTGGGACCCGTGCAACTTCGCCACGGTCAAGCCGATCAACTCCCTGGCGGACCTCAAGGGCAAGCGCATCTTTACCTTCCCCACGGCAGGCAAATTTCTTTCGCGCTTTGGCGTGGTACCGGTGACCTTGCCCTGGGAAGACGTGGAAGTGGCGATGCAGACCGGTGAATTGGACGGCATTGCCTGGTCCGGCATTACCGAGGACTACACCGTGGGTTGGGCCGATGTGACCAACTACTTTCTGACCAACAACATCTCCGGCGCCTGGTGCGGTTCGTACTTCGCCAACGAGGCTAAATGGAACGAAGTGCCCGAGCACCTGAAAACCCTGTTCAGGCTGTGCATGGACAGCTCCAACTACTACCGGCAGCACTGGTATTGGGGTGGTGAAGCGGACCTGCGCGTCAACGGCAGCAAATTGCAGTTGACCACAATACCCGATGCCGAATGGGCTACAGTTGAGCAAGAGGCCATGAAGTTCTGGGACGAGATTGCCAAGACCAGTCCGCGCTGCGCCAAGGTGGTGGAGATCTTCAAGCAGTACAACGCATTGATGGCCAAGGCCGGCACACCTTACCGCTGCGGTTAGGTAGTTTGATGGATGGGGGGATACTGGGCTTTGCAGGAGTTGTGTGTTGGTGGGAGCGCCGGCGCTCCCACAGGTCCATGCATTCACCAGGCCAGCGCCCCAACAGGCCAATTAACAACACCGGATAACAATAAAACCATCCGCTGGAGACACACATGCTCAAGCCGCGGGAAGTGAAAACCGTAGAGGATGCCAGGCGCATCGTCGAGGAGCGTGGCATCAGCCACGTGAAAGTCGGGTTGTTCGACAACGATGGCGTTATGCGTGGCAAATATATGAGCCGCGAGAAGTTCTTCTCCTCTCTGGACGATGGCTTTGCCTTCTGCGACGTGGTGCTGGGTTGGGACGTCAAGGATCAGCTCTACGACAACGCCAGCTACACCGGTTGGCATACCGGCTACCCGGACGCACCGGTTCGTATTCTTCCCGCCAGTTGCCGGGATATTCCCTTCGAGGATGGCATGCTGTTGTTTCTTGCCGAATTCGATAAACAGGCTGAAGCGGTCTGCCCGCGCGGCACGCTAAGACGGGTGATCGAGCGCTGCCAGGCCATGGGTTTCGAGCCTTTTGCGGCGCTGGAATACGAATTCTTTATGTTCAAGGAGACGCCTGAAACCGCCCGCGCCAAGGGCTATCGCGACCTGATCCCCTATACGCCGGACTGGTTTGGCTATTCGATGATCCGCAACTCGGTGCACTCCGAGCTGTACCAGCAGATTCTCGGTATGTCTGAAGCCATGGACTTTCCGATCGAGGCGCTGCATACCGAGACTGGCCCCGGCGTGCTGGAGGCCGCTATCGCGGTGGATCACGCCGAAGCGGCTGCAGACAAGGCCGCTTTGTTCAAGACCTTTATGAAGGTGCTGGCCCAGCGCCAGGGCATGATGGCCACGTTTATGGCCAAGTGGTCCGGCAAGTATCCGGGTCAGAGTGGTCATATTCATATTTCACTAAGAGATAAAAACACCAATAAATCAGCGTTTTACGACGTTAATGAAAAGTATCACATGAGTAAGATACAGCGGCATTTTCTGGCCGGCCAACAGCGGCTGATGCCGGAGATGCTGTGCATGGTCGCGCCAACGCTGAATAGCTATCGGCGGATGGTTCCTGGTTTCTGGGCGCCCACGGATGCGACCTGGGGGGTG
>JAWOGT010000329.1:0-4419 GCA_046496585.1 Halopseudomonas sp. | reverse complement strand
TGCGGGCCTGCTGCACCGGGCTCCCGGCAATCAACGTACGACCTTCGAGAAACACCCAGACACCCGAAGATTGCGGCGCAGGCAAGGCATTGGGCCGGTACTCGGTGCCGAGAGTCACGCGGTATTTTTCCACCGCAAAAAGCATCTGATCGGGCTTGTCACGCCGCGCCGCATACAGGTCATCCGGCATGTATTGGTCGTGCGGCAGGCCGAGCGTATTAGCCATAGGTGCGCTACACAGCAATACGAGAATTATGCTAAGAAGTAATCTGCAGCTGATCAACATGCACTTCCCCTGAAACAGACAAAGCTCTGTTGTGGCATTGCTGCTTAACCGTGTCAATCCGGGATCCTCATGGCCAGACCCTTTTCCTTCAGATTGCCGCTGTTTACCGCCCTGCGCGACAGCTTCCGCGAGGGTTACAGCCTGAGCACCCTGCGTGGCGATCTGCTGGCCGGCATTACCGTTGGCATCATCGCCATCCCGCTGGCCATGGCACTGGCGATTGCGATTGGCGTAGCCCCCCAGCACGGGCTCTATACCGGGATTATCGGCGGCTTGATTATCGCCCTGGCTGGCGGCTCACGCTTCAACATTTCTGGCCCGACGGCGGCCTTTGTGGTCATCCTGCTGCCTATCACCCAGACCTATGGCCTGGGTGGGCTGCTGCTGGTGACGGGCATGTCCGGCATCATTCTGCTGATACTCGGCCTGGCGCGGATGGGCAACCTGATTCAATTTGTACCTTACCCGGTGGTCATGGGCTTTACCGCCGGTATCGGCATCGTCATCGCGACGCTGCAGATCAAGGACTTTTTCGGCCTGCAGAAGGTGGGTCAGCACGACAGTTATCTGGATCAATTGCAGGCACTCGCCTCGGCCCTGCCGAGCATTCAGCTCGGCGATACACTGGTCGGCCTGGCGACACTGCTGGTTCTAATCGGCTGGCCGTTCCTCACCCGGCGGGTTCCCGGCCATCTGGTGGCCTTGCTGGCGGGCAGCCTGCTGGCCGTTCTGTTGCTCCAGTTCGACCTGCAGGCCAGCACTCTGGGCTCGCGTTTCAGCTACGAACTAGACGGTATCACGCACGCCGGCATTCCGCCTTTCGCGCCGCAGTGGCTATTGCCCTGGACCCTGCCTGGCGCCGACGGAACGCCCTTGCAGGTGGATTTCAATCTGTTACGCGAGTTACTGCCCTTTGCCTTGGCCGTGGCCATGCTCGGGGCGATTGAATCGCTGCTCTGCGCGCTGGTCGCCGACGGCATGGCCAACACCCGCCACGACCCTAACGCGGAACTGATGGGCCAGGGGCTAGGCAATATGATCGTGCCGTTCTTCGGCGGCATTACCGCCACCGCAGCCCTGGCCCGGACAGCGACCAGCGTGCGTTCCGGCGCGCGCACACCCATGGCCGGGGTGTTCCATGCGCTGGTTATCCTGTTCGCCGTAGTGCTGCTGGCGGATCTGTTCGCCTACCTGCCGATGGCCTCGCTGGCCGCCATGCTGCTGATCGTCGCCTGGAATATGAGCGAGGTCCCCCATGTGCTGCACATGCTGCGGATCGGGCCGCGTCAGGATGTATGGGTGTTGCTGATCTGCCTGCTGCTGACGGTCCTGTTCGATATGGTGCTGGCGGTGGGGGTGGGTCTGCTGCTGGCCTCGGCCTTGTTCATCAAGCGCATGGTTGATCTGAGCCAGGGCGCCAAGATGCCACGCCACCAGCACCGCGCCCTGTCAGAGCTGCCCGATAGTGTTGCTTTGTATCAGATCAACGGCCCGTTGTTTTTCGCCGCCGCCGACAAGGCCCTGAGCGCCATGGGCCGCTATGACGACAACATCCTCTTCCTGGCGATCGATATGCAGGCCGTGCCGAGTATGGACATGAGCGCGCTGGTGATGTTTGAAAAGGCCCTGCACGATCTGGACCGGCGGAACATCAGGGTGTATCTGATCGGCGTCAATGCCTCGGTTCGACTGAAACTCAAGCGCGCCGGGGTCGGTGCACTGGAAGGACGCCGCTACTATGTGGCCAGCCCGGAGCGGGCTGCCGAGCGGATTCGTCAGCAGCTGGCGCGTGACGCGGACAGCCGCGCGTCAGAGCCAGGCTGAGGCGCTCCAGGCCACCACCGCGTCAGGCTTCAGGTATGGCAAAAATGCCGTTGGCATTGCGCCAGTAGCCTTTGTAGTCCAGGCCAAAACCAAAGATGTAGCGGTCCACCACCTGCAGCCCGGTAAAGTCCGCGCGCATGCCGGGGTAAGCCTTGCGGTCATGTTGCTTGTCGAGCAATACGGCGGTCAGCACCTGGCTGGCCCCGGCATCGCGGCAGTACTCGACGATTGCCGCCAGGGTATGCCCTTCGTCAAGAATATCATCGACCACCAGAACCGTGCGCCCCACCAGCGAATGTTCGGCCCGTGCCTTCCAGAACAGCTCGCCGCCGGATAATTTATTGCGGTAGCGCGTGGCGTGCAGATAGCCCACTTCCATAGGAAAATCCAGGCGCGTGACCAGTTGCCCGGCAATCACCAGCCCACCGTTCATCACGCTATAAACGATCGGATTGGCATCAGCCAAAGCCGCATTGATCTCGCCGGCCATGCGGTCCATGGCCGCCTGTATCTGTGCTGCGGTAAACAGGCAATCGGCCTCGGCCTTGATTTTCCGAATGTGATCCAGATCGACGGACATGCAGGACTCCCGGTGAATTCGAAGTGCAGTGAAGGGTCCGCAAAATACTGACCTTGATGCTGAAACGCAAGCGCAGCAGCCTGCTCGGTGACGCAAAGGCGGATGACCGCAAACGGACATTAGTTTAGGCTATGCCCATTCTATGCGCCCCGCACGAGAGCCACGCCTGATGAATATCAAAGAAATACGTCACCCGCTGATCCGCCATAAACTGGGTCTGATGCGCCGAGCCGACATCAGCACCAAGAACTTTCGTGAGCTGGCCCAGGAGGTCGCCGCCCTGCTGACCTATGAGGCCACCCAGGACATGCCCATCGAAACCCAGCAGATTGAAGGCTGGTGCGGCACCGTGGAGGTAGAAAAACTGTCTGGCAAAAAAGTCACGGTGGTCCCGATCCTGCGAGCCGGCCTGGGCATGCTGGAGGGCGTGCTCAGCCTGATCCCCAGCGCCAAAGTCAGTGTGATTGGCCTGGTGCGCAACGAGGAGACACTGCAAGCGGACACCTACCTGGAAAAACTGGTCGGCGAAATGAATCAGCGCATGGCCCTGATCATTGATCCGATGTTGGCCACCGGCGGCTCCATGGTCGCCACCATCGATATGCTCAAGCGCGCGGGTGCCCGGGAGATTCGCGCACTGGTGCTGGTGGCTGCGCCAGAGGGCATCGCGCGGGTCAACCAGCTGCACCCTGATGTGCAGATATTTACCGCATCGGTGGACGAGCGCCTGAATGAGCATGGCTACATCATTCCTGGACTGGGCGATGCCGGCGACAAGATCTTCGGCACCAAACAGAAGGATGCTCACTGATGGACGCCGTGGAAACCACCGGCTGGCGCACCGCGCTGGCCGGTTCGCAAATGCTGTTTGTGGCCTTTGGCGCGCTGGTGCTGATGCCGCTGATTACCGGCATGGATCCCAGCGTCGCACTCTTTACCGCGGGCATCGGCACACTGATTTTCCAGTTCACTACCCAGCGCCAGGTACCGGTGTTCCTGGCCTCGAGCTTCGCCTTTATCGCCCCTATCCTGTACAGCAACCAGACCTGGGGGCTACCTGCGACACTCGGCGGTCTGCTGGCAGCCGGGATCATGTATATCCTCCTGAGCCTGATTGTACGCCTGCGCGGGCCGGGATTTATCCAGCACCTGTTGCCGCCGGTGGTGGTCGGCCCGGTGATCATGGTGATTGGTTTGGGGTTGGCCTCTGTCGCAGTCAACATGGCCATGGGCAAGGCCGGCGACGGCAGTGCGCAGTTGGTGGAGTATTCCACCGCGATGATCATTTCCATGTCGGCGTTGGCCACCACCATACTGTTCGCCGTGTTTGCCAAGGGTATCTTCCGCCTGGTGCCTATCCTCGCCGGTGTCCTGGTCGGTTATGGGCTGTCCTGGCTGCTGGGCGTGGTCGACTTCAGCGTTGTGGGCCAGGCCGAGTGGATGGCCGTACCCGGATTTGTTAGCCCCGAATTCAAGCTCGCCGCGATACTGTTCATGATTCCGGTAGCCATTGCGCCGGCGATCGAGCATATCGGCGATGTATTGGCAATCGGCTCGGTAACCGGCAAGGACTACATTCGCAAACCTGGCTTGCAGCGCACGCTGTTGGGTGATGGCCTGGCCACCTCGGCTGCCGCCTTGCTTGGCGGACCACCGAATACCACTTACTCGGAAGTCACCGGTGCGGTCATGCTGACGCGCAATTTCAACCCTAGCGTGATGATCTGGG
>JAWOGT010000024.1:0-2880 GCA_046496585.1 Halopseudomonas sp. | reverse complement strand
CAGGGCTTCGGCGTGATTGAAGTCCAGCGCCGAGGTAATCCCCGCATCCAGGCGCACCTTGGCGATACGCAGTCCGTCACGCCGACTGAGCACCGTGGCTTCAGCCAGGGCGATACGCTCTACCGCTTCACGCAGCCCCAGGTAAGTGGAGGCCACGTCGCGGATCAGTGACAGACGGAAGGCCTGTTGCGCTTCGATACTGGCGAAATATTCAGCCCGGGCGGCAGCGGACAGGTTGCCTACCCGGCCCCAGAAATCCAGCTCAAAAGCGGATACTGCCGCATTCACCGAGTAGGTTTCGGTAATCGCGCTGCCGCTGCCAGCGGCACCTGATGCCACGCCCTGATTAACGCGCCCACGGCTCGCATCAGCGCCGAGACCCAGCGAGGGGAAACGCGCCGCGTTCTGCACCCGCGAAAGACCGCGCGTCTCCTCGATACGGTAGACCGCCGCCTGCAGATCACGGTTATTCAGCAACGCCTGACGAATCAATACCTGCAGCTGTGGGTCAGCAAAAAAGCTCTGCCAGGGCAACGCTGCGGCAATAAAGCGGCGCTCGCCATCCAGTACCTCGGTATGCGGATAGGCCAAGGGTACCGGGGACGCCGGGCGCTGATAGTCAGGGGCCAGTTGACAGCCGGCCAACGCCAAACTCAGCAGACCGGGAATCAGCTTATGCATGCCGCGTCTCCTGGGTATCTGGCGAGCCTGTATGGTCATCATCAGCCTTGGCACCCGGTGGCTTCTGGCGCGTCAACCAGCGACGCACCACCAGATAAAATAGCGGTGTGAAAAATACGCCGAGCACGGTCGCCACCAGCATGCCGCCCATCACACCGGTACCCACCGCGATGCGACTTGCCGCGCCCGGACCAGTCGCAATGACCAGCGGCAGCATGCCGAGGATAAACGTCAGCGAGGTCATCAGGATGGGCCGCAAACGCAGCTTGACCGCCGCCAGAGTGGCCTCCATCAGGCTCTTGCCTTTACCCTCCTCCTCAATGGCAAACTCGATGATCAGGATCGCATTCTTGGCTGACAGGCCAATCACTGTGATCAGCCCGACATTGAAGTACACGTCCGCCGGCAGCCCGCGCGACATGGAAAACAACACCGCACCGAGTACCCCCAACGGCACGACGAGCAGCACCGCCAGCGGAATGGTCCAGCTTTCATACAAGGCGGCCAGGACCAACAGCACAAACAGAATCGACAGACCCATCAGTGCACCTACCTGCCCCGAGGCCTGCTGCTCTTCATAGGACAGCCCGGTCCATTCAAAACCGAACCCCTCCGGCAGGGCCGCCGCCAGACGCTCCATCTCATCCATGGCCTGACCGGAGGAACGGCCCGGCGCAGCACTGCCGGAAATGGTCGTGGCCGGATAGCCGTTGTAGCGTTGCAACTGCGGCGGCCCTGCCGTCCAGGCTACCGAGGTAAAGGCACCGAAGGGGACGATAGCGCCCTCCTCGGTGCGTACGGTGAGGTTCAGGACATCTTCCGGCGTCATGCGAAAGGGCGCGTCAGCCTGCAGCAGCACCCGGTGAATACGCCCCTCGCGGCTGAAATCATTGGCGTAAGCGCTGCCGAAGGTAATGCTCAGCGTCGCATTGATATCGCTGATCGACAGCCCCAGTGCCCGCGCCTTGATGCGATCCACATCAACCCGCAGCCGCGGCGCTATTTCTTCGCCCTCCGGACGCACGCCGACCAGCAGCTCGCTCTGACTGGCTGCCGCCAGCAGTTGGTTGCGCGCCGCCAGGAGTGCTTCCGAGCCGACCCCAGAACGGTCCTGCAACTTGAAGGAAAAACCACCCGCAACCCCCAGCGAAGGAATTGATGGCGGGTTCAAGACAAACACCGTGGCGTTCTTGATGCTGCTCAGCGCGTTCATCGCTTCTTGTACCAGCGTCTGCGCGCTGTTTTCCACGCCCGGGCGCTCATCCCAGGGCAGCAGACTGGCAAAGGACATCGCGTGCGCCTGGCCCTGCCCGAAAAAACTGAAACCACTGATGAACACCAGGTTGTCAATTTGCGGCACCTGATCGTAGTAGGCCTTGACCTCTTCTACCACCAGATCGGTACGATCCGCGGTAGAACCGGACGGACCCTGCACCGCAGTAATAATCGAGCCCTGGTCTTCGGCCGGAATAAAGCTGCCCGGCAAGCGCAGAAGCAGTACCGCGGCGACCACCACCAGCGCGACGAACAGCAGCAGAAAGCGTAACGGACGCAGCAGGATGGCGCTCACGCCGCCCTGGTAACGGGAGGTCGAGCGGTCGATGAATCGGTTGAACGGGGCGAACAGCCGCTTGCCGAGCGGCGCGGTTGGCCGTAGCCATGGGTGGCAGGCCCGAGACAATGATGGGGCTTTCAGGCATGGGAGATCTCATTCTGACCTGCACCGGCCATCTGAGCCGAAACCGGATGGTGGGTCAAAGGTTGGCAGAGGGCATGACCATGGATGCGCTGTTGGCCGAAACGCGAATGGTTGCCGAAGGTGTCGCCACCTCGGTGTCTGTTCACGATCTCGCCCTGCGTCAGCATGTGGAGACTCCCATCTCCGAAGAGGTCTACCAGGTCATTTTCAAAGGGAAGTCGGTGCCTGCAGCCATGGAAAGCCTGATGGACCGTCCATTGCGCGCAGAGTGGGCTTTTGGGGACTGATCAAAACAAAGGCTCCATACCTTCGTAGACTCCGAAGCACGCCATCGAGCTTTCCGTATCGGCGATCTGTTTTTTGCAGAGATCGTGGAGCGTCCCCAACCTTTGGTGCGGAGATACTCCTCATCGGTGTACTGCGCGTCGTGAAACAAAAGGCTCACCTTGCGGAGTCTCTCCAGGTAGCCTGAGCGAATAGGACCTCCTGGATGATGGTGA
>JAWOGT010000006.1:0-5578 GCA_046496585.1 Halopseudomonas sp. | reverse complement strand
AACGCCTCAATGCCGACCTGAAACACGCCATCGGATCAAAGGTGCCTGCACGTACCAAGGCAAAATTGAAAGCCGCTGCCGTCGATCACATGACCATGCTGGAAACATCACCTGAACGGGTGAAGCGCTACTTCAAAGACCCCAAAGTCGCTTATGCAGCTTCATGAATAATTCGTGCCGGATCAATAGGTGACTCTGTCATTCAGGTGCGGCTGTCATGAGTCGCCGCGCAGATCCCGCCGTTGCCTGGAAGGGTGCAACCTTCGACGCCCGGGTCATGGCCTTGGGGCGGTTCGTCGAAGACTTGGCCGACGTGGAGCACACGCTTTCGACGCTGGCGCGGTTCGATACTTTGAAGGAACTGCTCGTCGTCGTACCCGGCACGCCGGTTGAAGACCAGAAATTCATTGACGCGCTTCTAGTGGGGCAAAAGAAAGTTAGCCGCTACGACGACGTAGGGAACAAGAAATCACAGTCGACATTGTTGGTGGAACTGTGCGACTGCCTCGAGTTGTTCCACGATGCTGACGGTGAGTGCTACGCAATCATTCAGAAGCCGGAACACCGGGAAATATGGCCGCTACAATCCAGGGCCTTCAAGAACTGGCTGTCACACGAATATTTTGACCTGACGGGCCAGGGTGCGCGTGGCCCTGCGATTCTAGATGCGCTTACCACCGTTGAAGCCCGCGCCACGCATCACGCCGAGCAGCGCCAGGTTTTCCAGCGCGTAGCGTACCTGGGCGACCGCATCGTCATCGACCTATGTGACCACGCTTGGCGAGTCATCGAGATCGATGCGACCGGTTGGCGCATCCTCGACGAGTCCCCGGTCATGTTCACCAGGCGCTCAGGCATGGCACCATTGCCGCCCCCGCAACCAGGCAGAATCGCCGTCCTATTGCAATTCATCAACATCGCGCAAAGTGACGCACCGCTGGTTATTGGCTGGCTAGTGATGGCGGCGCGGGGCAACGGCCCCTATCCCATCCTCATCCTCAACGGCGAACAGGGAACCGGCAAATCAACGACCACGAGGGCGCTGTGCTCGGTCATCGACCCGTCGACCGTACCCTTGCGTGGCCTAACCCGTGACGTTCGTGACCTTTTGGTAACGGCCTCAAACAATCATGTCGTCGTGTCCGACAACCTCAGCGGCCTGAGCCCTGAACTATCCGATGTCTTTTGTAGGCTTTCCACCGGGGGCGGATTCGCGGAGCGTCAGCTTTACACCAACCGCGAAGAAGTTCTGGTCAATTTGCAGCGCCCCATCATTCTCAACGGTATCGACGAAGTTGCCAGCCGCGGCGACCTCATGGAGCGTGCGCTCATCCTCCATTTGCCGCTGATCAAGGAAACCGCCCGGGAAACTGAGTCGGACTTCTGGAAACGATTTGAAGCGGCCCTGCCGGGCATCCTGGGCGGCCTTTGCGACGCGCTGTCCTGCGCGCTGCGCAATCATGACAAGGTCACGCTGGCCCGACGGCCGCGAATGGCCGACTTCGCGCTTTGGTTAACGGCAGCGGAGGAAGCGCTCGGCTGGAAGCCCGGATCGTTCATGGAATCTTACGCTGCTAACCTCGCGCCGGAGTTGAGGTTGCCCTAGAAGCATCGCCCTTTGGCGAGGCGCTTCTCAAATTTATGACCGAGCCTCACCGCTCGAGCTGGAAAGGCACTGCAACAGACCTTCTCGATGCATTGGAACAAAAGACCCCAGACCGAGCTCGCAATTCACAGTCATGGCCAAAATCAGGCAAGGGCGCTGGCAGCGCACTTAGGCGATTGGCTCCCCTGTTTCGCCGCATGGGAATCGTGATCGACCAGACGCAGCGCGAGCCCGGAACAGGTCGCAGGATGGTGACGATAGATTCATCTGGTTTTTCATCGTCACAATCGTCACACCGTTACAGACCCAATATCGGTGAGGCATCTAGCCGTGACGCTTCTGATTTGGAATGGCCACATCGTCACGCCACCGTCACAGTCGAAACCAGGGCTGGTGCGGGCGGTGACGATTGTGACGATCGTGACGAAAAATCCCGACCATTGGAAACATCGCCCGATCAAGTCGTGGAGGTTTCAGTATGAACCCCACAACCATGATCAAGGCCGCCCAGGCCGATGGCTTGGAGCTCGAATTGGATGGCAGCAACCTCAAGCTGAAGGGCGGCATCGCCACCATCGAAAAGTGGATGACGGTACTTGCCCGGAACAAACCCGCATTGCTTGAGTGTTTGGCCGACGCCATTGTCGCGCATCATTGGGTTTTGCATTTTGCCGACAGGGAAATGCTCGAAGTGCACTTCAATCCGGCACAGTCGCATTCTGAAACCCTGGCTCAATACCCCGATGCGCTGGCGGCTGAGCCGGTTCCTGAAAAGCCAGAGCCATTGTTGGCATGCTCAGACTGCTTTGGCTATAGAAGACACGGCGAGAGTGGTTATTGCTGCGCCCGTCCTGATTTCCCCCCGGCCTATGGCGAACGTCACCCGCTCCGTGTGATACCGAATGCTGGCATCTGTGAAAAATGGAGGCCAATAGGCGTCGCATCCGCACGCTTCTCTGAACCAGCAGGAGATTTGCAATGACGATCGAGCAAAAACGTAAAGCACCTCCCCATGCATGGCGGCCCGGCCAGAGCGGCAACCCAGCCGGCCGGCGCCCAGGCAGCCGGAACAAGGCGACGCTGTTGGCGTTAAGCCTGATGGAGGATGCGGCGGGTGAAATCACCCAGGCCGTGATCGACGCGGCTCGCACAGGCGATCTGACTGCGGCGAAGCTGGTGCTGGAGCGCCTGGCGCCTCCGCTTCGCGAGCGGCCGATCAGCATCGAGCTCCCGGATATCAGCACGACCGAGGGGATCAGCAACGCCCAGCAGTTCATCATCGAGGCGGTCGGTAAGGGTGAGTTATTGCCGGGCGAAGGGAGCACCCTCGCAACGCTCGTCGAGAACCGCCGCAAGGCGCTCGAAACGGAAGACATGGAACGGCGACTGACCGATGTGGAAGAACAGCAAAGTAGCAGGCGGGCATGAGCACGTCGTTACGCCGGCGCCTGCGGGCTATCGAGAAGAAGACCTACCGGGACGATGAGGTCCTCACATTGACCTGGGGCGACATTACCTTCACCACGACGGGGGCCGAGCTTACGCGCGCTATCAAGTCAGCGCAGGGGACATGTTTGAAGCCTGTGCCGTTCGAGGGCTGGTCGGACAATAAGATGGAAGACGGATGATGTTTGGATCAAGGGCAGAAGGGTCGATTTCTACCCTGAGCGGTCGTTTAGGCCGGCCGCACCTGACGGCAGTTCTCGGCCTTTGCCGTCATTGGGATGCCGCCCGCGGTACGTCAGCAATATTGCCAGTTGCGGACGGTGGCGGTGCCAGGCTGCTGAACGTCAGCTTCCATCACCGTCGAACTCACACTCCCGACCCGTTGGTGACATTGCCCCCGGGGCTAGCAACGGCGGCTCACGCCTCAAAGCGGACTCGCTTCAGTCTCTCAGGCGCCTCTTGAAGGCATCCTTTAACCTTAAGATGATGAACGCTACGCCCGCCCATACGATGCCGTTCAATAGGAATACGGCCATTCCGAGCGTCTTCCACTGATATTGTTCAGCCAGGTACACGAATGGAAATGTAATGACGGACGCCACATCGTAGAGAGATATTCCCAAGACCTTTCGCGTTGTATTCGCCGGGCCAAGGGCAAATGCGATGATGTAAACGACAAGTTGGGCGAGAAAATTGGCAGCACCAAAGGTAACTGCAATTTTCAATGAGCCCATGATGCTTCGGCCGCTTACCCCGGCAGCTTCCGGCATACAACGTTTCCTGACGATCTGTTACTGCGATTCGGATTAGCCATATTTATGCTATCAAGCTTAGCCGTTCGTTGACGACCAACGGAAACAGCCAGAGTAGCGTCCCAAGGTCTGCTTCAGGTTCGATGCGGCCATCCCATCCTCACAGGTCACTGGCCGCTCCTGGCCGGAAGTGACGGTTGGGCTAAAGCGCCCCAAAGCAGCCTCTGGGAAATGATGCTTGCCGTCCTATGACTGCAATGCAGCAACGTTGCCCAATAGGTGCTGTCGGCCAATTGCGGACATTAGTCGGGGTCTCTGTGAATGTCCGGTGTTACGACCTAAGCTACCATCGCTCTGGATTTGTCAGGGTGGAGAAATATGGAGTCCTACCCCATTTATCATTCAATGCCGCGCGCGGGCGCGTGCGGCCGCATCTGGACGAGCCCGATGCGGCGCCCTGAGCCGGCCGGTGCCGGGCGGGTGGTGCTGGCCAACGCCCTGAACCTGCTGCCAGGTACCCTGAGCGTGAGCCTGGAAGGGGAGCATCTGCGCCTGAATGTGCTTGATACGCGCCGCCCCATAGTGGCCGAGGTGCGCGCTGCCGAACGGCATGTGGCGCGGATGCTGGGCCTGCAACTAGCCGCATAAGAACGGATGCGTGCGATGCTGACCAGTCTGCTGACCACCTTGGGCCTGGCCTATGTGGGATTTGCCGCGCTGCTGGTCCTGTTCCAGGACCGGCTGGCCTATTACCCGGAGGTCGGCCGCGCGATGCACAGCACGCCGCGCGAGCACGGCATGGATTTCGAAGCATTGACCCTCGACACCGCCGATGGCGAGCGGCTGGACGCCTGGTTCGTTCCGGCGCCGCAAGCGCATGGCGTCGTGCTCTTCCTGCACGGCAACGCCGGCAACCTCTCGCACCGCATGGACAGCATCGCCATGTTCCATCGCCTTGGCTACGCCGTGCTGATCTTCGACTACCGCGGCTACGGGCGCAGCAGCGGCAAACCCTCGGAGGAGGGGCTGTATCGGGACGCCGAGACCGCTTGGGCGTATTTGACCCATGCGCGCGGCATTGCGCCTGAAAACATCGTCCTGTTCGGCGAATCCCTGGGCGGCGCGCTGGCGGCACATCTGGCGGCGTGGGAGCGGCCGGGCGCGCTGGTGCTGTCCTCGGTGTTCACCTCGGTGCCGGATCTCGCTGCCGATCTCTACCCCTGGTTACCGGCGCGCTGGCTGACCCGCCTGCGCTACGATACGCGTGCGGCGCTGGCACGGGCGAAATGCCCGGTGCTGGTCGCGCACAGTCCGGACGACGAGATCATCCCCTACCGCCACGGGGAAGAACTGTTTTCGGCGGCGCCAGGACCCAAGGTGTTCCTGTCGCTGGCGGGCGGCCACAACGACGGCTTCATATTCATGCAGGAACGTTGGGTCGATGCGCTGGCTGATTTCCTGCGCCAGCATGTTGTACGAAGGTGAACAAACTCTGCTGAACGAACTCACGCTGCTGCTCGCCAACCTGCTGGTGGCGCTGTGGCGGGTGGCGCGCTGCCCCACTGCGGCCGACCGCCTGCTGGCGGCCAACAACAGTCGTCCACTCCGGACACCTTGCTCGGCAGGTATCCGGGGTAAAGCCGACAGCCAATCGGTTGAGATGGGCGCTGAGTCGCGGGCCAGAGTTGCCATAGGGAGAAAATAAGTCCCTATTTATGTGCATAGTTATTCGGCGGCGCAGAGGAAAAAAACTAGCACGACCGGCGCTGTCTGC